>JAGOPG010000004.1:0-2770 GCA_017992115.1 Candidatus Shapirobacteria bacterium
ACAGTAGCATAACCACGGACTGCTTCAAGAGGAATACTGGCCGTAATAGTGGTAAAACCAAACGATTCAGTGGTACCGCCAATTTGACCACGACGAGAAGAAAGATCGCCGATTACAGCACCTAAGAATTCAGAAGGAATAGACACTTCAAATTTCATGATTGGTTCAAGAATAATAGGATTAGCTTTAGTAAAAGCATCTTTAATAGCATAAGATCCAGCTAATTTAAAGGCGGCCTCTGAAGAGTCAACTTCGTGATAAGAACCATCATAAACAGAGATTTTAATATCAGTACAAGGATAACCAGCGATAATCCCCTTTTGAAGAGTTTCACGGACACCTTTTTCAATTGCGGGAATAAAATTAGAAGGGATGACACCTCCTTTGATATCATTCACAAATTCAATCCCTTCACCACGATTTTTTGGCTCAATGCGGACTTTACAGTGTCCATATTGCCCGTGTCCACCGGATTGATGAATATATTTTCCCTCACCTTCGGCATTAGCTGATATGGTTTCTCGGTATGCCACTTGAGGGGCACCGGTTTTGACATTGACCCCAAATTCGCGCTTGAGACGATCAACAATAATTTCCAAATAGAGTTCACCCATACCTGCAATGATAGTTTGACCAGTTTCATGGTTGTAGGAAACTTTGAAAGTGGGATCTTCTGAAGCTAAACGGTTGAGAGCGGTACCCATTTTTTCTTGATCATCGGCAGTTTCTGGTTCAATGGAAAGAGAAATAACTGGGTCGGAAAATTGAATGGGAGACAGAGAAATAGGATTGTTTTTATCGCAAAGTGTATCGCCAGTGGCTGATTCTTTTAAACCAATACAAGCAATAATTTCTCCAGCAAAACCCTCTTCAATTCCTTCTCGTTTGTCAGCATGCATTAAGAGTAAACGACCGATTCTTTCTGGTTTTTGTTTAGTGGAGTTATAAACTTCTTGACCGGTTTTAATAGTACCCGAATAAATTCGAACATAAGAAAGAGTACCAACATGAGGATCGGATTGAACTTTGAAAAGTAAACCTGAAAAAGACTCAGAATTTTCCGGCTTTCTAAACAAATGTTCGCCGCTATTTATGTCAAATCCTTCTACCGGAGGCAAATCAAGAGGAGAGGGTAAATAGTCAACAATACCATCAAGTATGGGGTGAATCCCCTTGTTTCTCCAAGATGCACCACAGTAGACGGGGAAAAGTTTACGAGCAATAGTGGCTTTGCGGAGAACAGCTTTTAATTCAGAGACAGAAATTTCTTCATCGTTTAAAAACTTTTCCATCAGGGCTTCATCTTCTCCGGCAATAGTTTCAACCATTTGAGCGCGGGCAGCGGTGGCCTTTTCTAAATAATCTGGAGTGACATCTTTGGTGGTAAATTCCACACCCTCTTCGTCTTTATCGTAAACTATCATTTTCATTTCCATAAGGTCAATAATGCCAATAAAATCATGCTCAGCACCAATAGGAATCACCACTGGAACAATGGGTGCATGTAATTTTTGTTTAATGGAATCAAGAGTATTGGAAAATGAAGCACCAATTTTGTCCATTTTATTGACATAGGCTAAGCGCGGGACTTGATATTTATCAGCCTGATGCCAAACGGTTTCAGATTGAGCTTGGACACCAGCATTACCGTCAAAAATCATAATGGCCCCATCAAGAACACGAAGGGATCGTTCAACTTCAGCGGTAAAATCAACATGTCCGGGAGTGTCAATAATATTTATTCGATAATCTTTCCAAAAAGTGGTGACACAGGCAGATTGAATGGTGATACCTCTTTCCCTTTCCTGAACCATGGAATCGGTAGTGGTTGTACCAGCATCAACTGAACCAATTTTGTGGATATTTCCAGTATAAAACAAAAGACGTTCAGTAGTAGTGGTTTTACCGCCATCAATATGGGCAATAATACCGATATTTCTAACCTTGTCCATAGGGACAATCCTATTTTTGGTGACTTGTATAGCTTCAGCCATTCTTTTAAATAACTAGATTATTAGTTAATAGTGAATAGTAATTAGTAATTAGTTTATTGATTTTAAACATAGTATCATAGCATAAATGAAGAGAAAAATATTAGTGGTTGGTGGTGGAATTGGCGGTATGACAGTTGCTTATCGACTATTGCAAAAGGGCTATGAAGTGACCGTTGTGGAAAAAAATGATAATTTGGGTGGACTTATGGGGGGATTTTCAGTTTATGGTACTAATCTAGAAAAAGCTTATCACCATATTTTTAAAACTGATAAATATATTATCGATTTAATAGAGGAATTAGGTTTGGGTAAAAAATTAAAATGGCATGAAAGTAAAACCGCCCTTTATTACGACAAAAAAGTATATCCATTTTCGGGAGCGATTGATTTACTGAAATTTAAACCGTTGAATTTAATTGATAAATTACGGCTCGGCTTGATGAAAATATATTTGGAAAAAGAAAATAATTGGCAAAAATTCGAAGATGTTTTGGCGTATCAGTGGATTGAAAAATGGTGTGGCAAAAGAGCTTATGAAGTAGTTTGGGAGCCACTTTTAAAAGGTAAATTTAGTGATAGATATCGTGATATTTCAATGGCGTGGATGTGGGCAAGAATACATACTAGAGCTAATTCAAGTACAAACGGAAAAGAATATCTTGGTTATGTTGAAGGGGGATTTCAGTCAATTATTGATGAATTGGAACGTAGGGTTTTGAAATTGGGGGGAAAAATCAATCTTCAATCTTCAATTATCAATCTTCAATCTTCAATTA
>JAGOPG010000004.1:2870-39930 GCA_017992115.1 Candidatus Shapirobacteria bacterium
AAACCAATAAATATGATTTTGTTATTACCAGTGAAGAATTAAAGAATGTCGATTACTTAGGGGCAATGACGGTAGTGTTTAGCTCAAAACAAAAATTAAGCCCTTATTACTGGCATAATATTAATGATGCCAACTCCCCTTTTTTGGCATTTATTGAACATACAAATCTAGTAGGGACAAAAAGATATAAGGGTCGGCATATTTATTATTTAGGTACATATTTATCTCAAAAACACCGGTATTTTGAGGAAAATAATCAAAAAATATATAAAGAATTTTTTGATTATTTAAGTAAAATCTTCCCCAAATTTGATAAAAGAAAAATTGAAAAGAAATGGATATTTAAATTTAAAACAGCACAACACATAGTGACTACAAACTATCAATCTACAATCTCCAATCTTCAATCAAATAAAAAAATCATCCATATAAACTTTGCAAAAATTTATCCGGAAGATAGGGGGGTAAATTATGCAGTCAGAGAAGCAGAAAAAACAGCTGATTTATTTGATTGCCTCTAAACCGTTGGTTAGAGTGCGCATGGAAATACCAAGTTCATCTTTAATTTTTTGATTACTGAGGGACTGATTTTTGCCAAAAGGACGGGCAGTGGGGTTGTCGATTAGATATTTTTCTAAAGAAGAAGGGTGGATCAGAGAAGAATCAAGATTGAAAATTCTGGCAACCTCCTGAGCTATCTCATAGGGTGAATGTGAACTAGAGCCAACAAGATGAAAAATTCCTGCTGGTTTTTGCTGAATGATAATATCTAAGCCATGGGCAATATCATCTATAAAGGTAGGGGTAATGGTTTGATCTGTAAAAAGATTTAGTGGTTCACTACTTTGCAGTTTATTAATGTAACCTCTAATAAAATCGACTTTTAGAGGAAATTCTTTGCGATAGGGAAAACTTATTCTGACAACAGTAGCCCCAGCATCAAGGGCAATTTTTTCAGCCATAGCTTTGGTTTGGCCATACCATTCCATGGCATTCGGAAGGTCATTTTCATTATAAGGGACATTTTTTTGACCATTAAAAACATAGTCGGTAGAAATATGAATTAAATGTTTATTGTACTTTTTACATAATTGGGCAACGTTTTTTGTGCCTTCAACATTAACCTTAAAACAGGGACTATTTGTATCAAATTTTTGTTCCCAGGCAGCTTTAGTATCGGTGAAGGCAGCAAAATGAATAAGTGTATCAGCAGTACTATTTTGAAAAAAAGTCTCTAAAGTTTCTATTTTGGTAATATCTGCCTGGGGATAGATCAGGTTAATAAATTCATATTGAGGATTTAACTCGACCACCCGAGAACCAACCAATCCATCCAAACCGGTACCTAAAATCTCTTTATTCATAATAAATCCTCTTTTGGAATATCGATTAAATTTGGCAAAACTAAATCTTTATCACTAAATTTAATTTCATTTCGACTAAAAGGTAGATCTATATTAAGGGCAGGGTCAAAAGGGTTTACCCCTTTTTCACTTTTGGGTGAATAAACTCCGTCGGTTACATAATATGTAAAACAAGTGTTGTCCTCTAAGGCTAAATAACCATGAGCAAAGCCGGGAGGCAACCAAAGTTGATTTTGTTTTTCAGCACTGAGAATTTCGGAAATATGTTGCCCGAAGGTGGGAGAATTCTGGCGGATATCCAGACCGATATCAAGCACTGAACCACTGGTAGCCATGACTATTTTCCCCTGGGTTTCAGGTTTTTGAAAGTGGAGACCGCGGAAAATTCCTCTTCGGGCATTGAAAGAAGAAGCTACCTGAGTAAGCCTGAATTTTATTCCTGTGGCGGCTTCAAATTCAGAGACTTCGAGGCTTGGAGAATACCAACCACGGGCATCACCAAAAATTTGGGGTTGAAGGCGGAAAAGTCCTTTTAATTCGGTTTCTTGAATAAATTTATATGGCATTGTGAATATTTTTATAGTCGGCTAATTTTTTATAAAAAACTTCGGCTTCGGCTTTGCTGGCTTCATACCAAGTTTGGTTTTGGGTGTACCAGTCGATTGTAGCTTGAAGACCAGAGTCTAAATTATATTCTGGCTCCCACCCTAATTGTTGATTTATTTTATCCCAATTTACGGCATAATTATCATGAGCTGGCCTATCGGGAACGTATTCAATATAAGATTCATCTTTACCCATTAGGTTAATAATTTTTTTGACTAACTCCAAATTACTAGTCCCTTTTTTTAATCCGCCGATACAATAGGTTTCTCCTATTTTACCTCGTAAAATAATAGCTTCAATTGCCCGACAGTGATCAGTAACGTAAAGCCAATCGCGGATATTTTCACCCTTTCCATAAATTTTAATTTTTTCATCAGCTAATAGGTTAGTGATGGTACGAGGAATCATTTTTTCGGGATGCTGGTAGGGGCCGTAATTGTTTGAACAGTTGCTAATAGTGATAGGTAGATTAAAGGTTTTGTAAAAGGAGCGGACAAAATGATCAGAGGATGCTTTGGAGGCGGAATAGGGAGAACTGGGATCATAGGAGGTATTTTCATTAAACTGGGCTTCACTTCCAAAAGGAATGGAACCAAAAACCTCATCGGTGGAAACATGATGAAAACGTTTTTGATATTTTTTGGCTGCATTTAAAAGAACATAGGTACCTAAAACATTGGTCTTGACGAATAAAAGCGGGTCGTCAATGGAACGATCAACATGGGATTCGGCAGCAAAATGAACTATTACATCGGAATCCGCTACTAAACTATCAACTATTTTTTCATCCAAAATGTCACCTTGAACAAAGCGGTAATTAAACTTTCCCTCAATATCAGTTAAATTTTGAGGATTAGCCGCGTAAGTTACTTTGTCTAGATTGACTATCGAATCCTGATGATGGTTTGAAAACCAATATCGGATAAAATTTGTTCCAATAAATCCGAGACCACCTGTAACCAGTAGTTTCATTGAATTTATGAAAAATTAACGAGTAGAAGAAGGAGTGGCTGAAGTGGTGCTGGCTTTGGTAGGTGTAATACCACTGAGGTTGGTGCCAATAATGATAACTACATCATAGTTGGAACCGGCGGCTAATTCCGAAGTATCAGCATTAGCAAATCCTTTAATATTTTCGGCAAAATATTGACTAGAAATATCTTTTTTGGTTTGAATTTTGTTTTCTCCGCTAGTATCGTTGCTGTTTCCAGTATTTACATCGGTAAAACCGAGTTTGGTAAGTTCACCCTTGACAGTTGAGGCTTGGCCGTTAATATCAGTAGCATTGAGGACTTGTATTTTGATATCCTTATCGATCTCAACTGGAGTTTTGGTTGGAGAAATCTCTTCGGTGGGAGAAGGAACACTGGAAATTTCGTTGGCAGTGTTTTCACCACCAGGAATGATATCTTCTTCTGATTTGTTGTGATTAAGCACATAAGAAACAATTAAAGATGCCGCAATCAAGGTAAAGAGAAAAACGGCTATAATGGGCAGTATATTTTTTTTGTTATTTTCTTCCATAGGAGGTGTAAAAGGAGTATTAACTGTATCAGTTTTGATTATAACAGGTGCAGGCTTGATATTACCAGCGAAAAAAGACAGAACCGGTAAGGGGACATTTGAAGGCTTTTGGAATCTGGAAGCAATTTCAGTTTCCTGATAATTTTGTCCTGGATAATATTGAAGTGGATCTTTATCTCCAAAATAGGCCTGAGCGTAGTTCAATAATTTTTTTATTTCAGGTAGAGTTTTCTTGATAGGATAGGTTAAATATACTTTTCCTCCTTTACTTAAACTGGCCAAATAATCATTCTCACCGATAGGATAAAAAAAGAAATATTGACTACTATCAATGTGGGAAAAGGTTTTAATAGTGGCACTTGATACAGTTTCAAAATCTAAGACTTTTATATTTAACTTATTGAGATTTTCTTGTAGATTTTGGAATTTCTCCTGATTAAAAATTCGGGTTACAACTAAGGTACGATTTTGAGAAGGTTCTAAATCAAAGGTAACCGAATCGGGAGAGATTTTAAAATCAACCGAATCTTTGGCTAAAGTTACCACTTCTTCCGGATTTAATTTGTCCACCAGTTGATCGTAAACGAAAGTTTTAGTGATGACATAACTGTCATCTAAAAGAACGTAACTTTCGGTAATTTTGTTTTGCTTAAAAAAATTTGCTAAAGCAGAAAGAGAATCGGCACTTTGAGGTTGCCAAAGATCAATTTCGAAGGAATATTTGTTGTTTTCATTCCGATCGAAATAAACATTTAAATTCTTATCCTGAGGCCAAAGAACAATTTTAGGTTTAGAAAAAAGTGCCATATAAATTATTTTAGCATATTGAACAAAAACCCGCCTCGTGGCGGGTTTAAGATAATTTTGATTTTAAGTTACCAACGCAAATGGGAAAAAGCTTTATTAGCTTCTGCCATTCTTTCTACCTCTTGACGTTTAGCAATAGCAGCACCTTCATTGTTTAAAACGGCGAGTAATTCTGCAGAAAGTTTTTCGGCGAATGAGTGATATTGTTTGTTCGGACGTTTCTGAGCTGCAATAATTAGCCATCGTATTGCCAAAGAATACTGACGGGAAGTACGAACTGGGGTGGGTACTTGATAAACAGCACCGCCAATACGGCGAGGACGGACTTCAACTTTGGGTTTAAGATTTTCTAAGGCTTGCTCTAAAGTTTCGAGAGTGTCTTTACTTTTAGATTCTTTAGTAAAAATTTTTAAAGCTTCATAAACCTGTTTTTGGGCAGCATTTTTATTGCCAGCAAACATAGAACGATTGATCAATTTGGCAACAACTTCGCTCTGATATTGAGTATCAGGAAGAATTTTTCTAATTTTGGATGGACCTTTTCTTGACATATTTTTTAAGCTGATGCTTTGGCGGAGCTTTTCTTGGCTCCATATTTACTCCGAGATTGCTGACGGCCGACAACAGCACCAGCGTCATACTTACCACGGATAACATGATAACGAACACCAGGAAGATCACGGACACGACCGCCACGAATAGAGACAATACCGTGTTCAGCCAAGTTGTGTCCGACACCGGGAATATAGGCAGTGACGGTGGCTCGATTACTAAGGCGAATCTTGGCAATTTTACGTAAAGCAGAATGTGGTTTTTTAGGAGTCATGGTTTTAACCACAGTAACCACTCCTTTTTTTTGCGGGTTATAGGTATCAATAGTAGTATTTTTAATACTATTAAAATTGTTGCGCAAGGCTTTAGTCTTTAGTTTAAAATGACGGTTTTTGCGGCCTTTTTTGATAAGTTGATTGAAAGTTGGCATATTTAATTTAGCATTTAGATTCAATGTCCTTTCCAACAGGAATAAGACGTCCGATAATAACATTTTCTTTGAGCCCTATCAAGTTATCGACCTCAGCCAAAAGTGAGGCCTCGGTAAGAACACCGGTGGTTTGCTGGAAAGAAGCTGCAGAGAGCCAAGAACCTGTGGTCAGAGAAGATTGAATAAGACCCAAGAGAACTTTGTGTCCTCGAGCTGGTTTACCATCGACATTGTTTGCCTTTGCCTTTTCATTTTCTTCCTCGTAAACTGGCCGAGTAACAACTTGACCATAAAGGAAATTGGTATCTCCGGGATCTTCAATTTTAAGTTTATCGCTCATTTCCCGAACGATAACTTCAAAGTGCTTGTCGTGAATAACAATACCTTGAGATTCATAGACTCCTTGGATAGAACTGATCAAATATTTTTGAGCAGCCTCTAAACCAGATACTTCTAGAATTTCACGAACATCAATGGCCCCGGCAGAAAGTTGGGTGCCCTGAGCAACTAAATCACCATCAGTTACCAATAAAGTAATGTTTTTAGGTAGAATATAATTGACAACTTTGGCAACACCGTTTTTATCTTTACCGCTAAGTTTGACTTCATAACCATCTAGACTTTCTTTGATTTTAATTTTTCCGTCAATTTCGGCAATAGGTGAAGGTACTTTGGGCATACGAACTTCAAAAAGTTCCTGAATACGGGGTAAACCTTGAGTAACGTCAACACCTAAAACACCACCGGTGTGTTTGGTTCTGAGTGTTAATTGAGTTCCCTGTTCACCAACAGATTGAGCTGCGATAACGCCAACAGGTACACCAATTTCGACTAACTTGCGAGTAGATAAGTCCCAACCATAACATTTTTGACAAAGACCCACTCTACATTTACAAGTTAAAGGTGAACGTATATCAACAGTTTTTATTTCAGAATTCTCGATGAATTCTAAAGCGTTATTGTCGATAATATCACCTTTTTTAACAAATACTTTTTTGGATTTAGGATCAAGAATGTCGTTTGCGGCAACACGGCCTAAAAGGCGACGACCAAAATATTTTTCCCTACCTTTTTCATTTCTATCGATGGTCCAAAATCGGGTGGTGCCACAGTCTTCATTGTTAATGATGGCCACGTGGGAAGTATCAACCAAGCGACGGGTAAGGTAACCAGCATCAGCAGTACGCAAGGCAGTGTCTGCCAAACCTTTTCTGGTACCTCGAGCTCCAGTAATATATTCAAAAACAGAAAGGCCTTCGCGAAAGTTACTTTTAGTAGGCAAATGGACAATTTTTCCAGTGGGATCAACCATAAGTCCCCTCATGGCTGAAAGCTGTTTGATTTGGTCTTTGGAAGCTCGTTTAATACCAGCCGCAGAGATAATACGGATAGGTGAATCAATGTCCAGAGTGTCCCAAGTTTTTTGAGCGATATCTTCGGTAACCTCCATCCAAATTCCCTGAGAAAGACGAAGCTTTTCATCATTACTGATTAGTCCCATTTTATAGTTATCTTCAATTTCGGTAACCTTTTTATCGGCAGCAGTAATTAAAGATTCTTTATTACTCAAATAACCCATATCGGACATGGACAAGGACAAACCAGAAAGAGTGAAACCGGCGAAACCAATTTCTTTTAGAGAATCAATTAATTTAACCGTTTTGATTCTTCCGGCAATTTGTAAAGATTTGACAATCAAATCATTTAGAGCCTTGGAACCAGCCATGGCCTCATTAACGTAAGAAAATTCCGAAGGAAGAATTGAATTGAACCAAATCCGCCCATAAGTAGTTTTGATTAATTGGTTATCAATTTTTACTGCAACTAATTGTCGAAGTCCAATTTTACCAGCTTGATAGGCTAAAATTGCTTCTTCTTTATCAGCCATAATGGTAAGATCTCGGATTGAATCATCTCCTTCCTTGGCAATATCTTCAGAACGGACTGAGGTGACATAATAACAACCAACAGCCATTTCCTGAGAAGGAATGGAAACTGGGGAACCGTCAGAAGGTTTCAAAAGGTTCTTCGAGGGTAACATCAACTCTTTTGCCTCTTTTTGGGCAGATTTTGATAAGGGTAAATGAACCCCCATTTGGTCACCATCAAAATCGGCATTAAAACCCTTACAAACACAAGGGTGAAGTCGAATAGCCAAACCATCAGTTAATACTGGTTTAAAAGCCTGAATGGAGAGCTTGTGTAAAGTAGGAGCACGATTTAAGAGAACATAAGTATCTTTAGTGACTCTTTCAAGAATGTCATAAACTTCGTTAACACGGTGGTCAATAAGATTTTTGGCAGATTTAATGTTGGCAGCCAATCCGGTATCCATTAATTCCTTTAGAACAAAAGGACGATACATTTCCAAAGCAATTTCTTTTGGTAAACCGACTTGATTAAGTTTCAGTTCAGGTCCAACAACGATAACTGAACGACCGGAATAATCAACACGCTTACCCAAAAGGTTACGGCGAAAACGACCTTTTTTACCGCGCAGTAAATCGGACAAAGAACGCGGTTGGCGTTTGATGGTTTTACGTTTATTTTTTGAAGCTTTCTGAGCATCAATAAGAATATCAACGGATTCCTGGAGCATTCGTTTTTCATTGCGTAAAATTATTTCTGGAGCACCAAGTTTTATTAATTTTTTTAAACGATTATTTCTATTGATTAAACGACGATATAAATCATTTAAATCGGAAGTGGCAAAACGACCTCCTGTCAATTGAACCATAGGACGTAAATCCGGTGGAATTACCGGTACGTGTTCCAGAATCATCCAGGAAGGAGAAATATTGTTTTCTATCATTCCGTTTAAAATACGGATTTTGTACATTATTTTCTTTTTCTTAAGTTTGGAGGAGGTTTTTGCCAGTTCTTTTTTGAGATTTTTGACAGTGGCTTCCATATCAATTTGTTTAAGTACTTCAAGCAAAGCTTCTGCACCCATTTTGGCGGTATAGAAAATATCAGCCTTAAATTGGGATAAATAAAATTCCTCTTCATCGCTTAACACAGATAGAACTTGAGTATCTTTGACTTTATCTTCCAAAAATTTAATTAAACTTTCAATACGATTTTTCTCGGTACTTTCTTTGTTTTCAATTTTTTGGATATCTTGTTTGAGTCGAACTTCACGTTCTTTCTGAGCAATCAGTAATTGATCTTTATTTTTAATTTTATTTTTAAGCTCAGCCTTTTCTTTGGAGGTAGAATCATTGGCTTTTTGGATTGCTTCTTTCATATCGTTTGCCAACTGCTCTATCTTTTTTTCATAATTAGCCGATAAATTGGCTAAAGCTTCTTTTCTTTTGTCATCATCGACAGAGGTAACTAAATACTTGGTGAAGTAAGTAACAGCCTCTAAATCTTTTTGAGGAACATCAAGGATGACACTAAGTGGAGAGGGTGTATTGCGAAGATACCAAAGATGGGCAATGGGAGCGGCCAGAGTAATATGACCCATACGTTCGCGACGGACTTTACTGGTAGTCACTTCGACACCACATTTGTCACAAACAATCCCTTTAAACCGGATTTTTTTATATTTGCCGCAGTAACATTCGTAGTCATGGCTAGGCCCAAAGATTTTTTCACAAAAAAGGCCATCTTTTTCCGGTCTCCAAGAACGGTAATTGATAGTTTCCGGTTTTAAAACTTCACCATGAGACCAAGACAAGATTTCCTCAGGTGAGGCTAATTTGATTTGAATACCGGTAAAATCGAACATGTTTTTAAATTTAAACATTTTTTTCCTCCTCTAGTTCTGCCTCTGGGGCAGGTGAACTTTCAACTTCTACAGTTTCATCTAACGATATCTCTCCTACTATATCCGGTTCTTCTTCTACACCAACAGGTGAAATATCCAGACCCAAACCAGCTAATTCTTTGGTTAAAACTTTAAATGACTCAGGAATGGCGGCCTCAGGGATTGGTTGACCTTTGATTATAGCCTGAAAAGCATGGGTACGACCTTCGACATCATCAGATTTAATAGTTAACATTTCCTGTAAAAT
The DNA here is from genome assembly GCA_017992115.1 of Candidatus Shapirobacteria bacterium. Taxonomy (GTDB): domain Bacteria; phylum Patescibacteriota; class Microgenomatia; order UBA12405; family UBA12405; genus UBA12158. Next base: position 12,173 of record JAGOPG010000004.1, read on the forward strand.
GTGGGCAGCTCGATGAGCTTCCAGTGCCCAAACTTCCATTTCACCTAAACGTTGACCTCCCATCCGGGCCTTACCACCAAGAGGTTGCTGTGTGACTAACGAATAAGGACCGGTAGAGCGAGCATGTACTTTATCGTCAACCATATGTACCAATTTGAGAATATAACCGACACCAACCACTACATCTTGATCGAATGGATCACCGGTACGACCGTCATAAAGACGAGTTTTACCAGTAGAGGCAAGACCAGCAGAAATTAATTCTTGACCTATTTGTTCTTCACTATATTTTTCAAAAACAGGCACGGCGTATTTTTTATCTAATTTATATCCAGCTGCGCCAAGAGTAACTTCCAAAATTTGTCCTAGGTTCATACGAGAAATAACAGAAATAGGTGACATGACTAAATCTACGGGGGTACCGTCAGCTAAACGAGGCATATCGTATTCGGGCATAATCCGACAAATGACACCTTTATTACCATGTCTTCCAGCAATTTTATCACCTTCCTGAATGCGACGTAATTGGGCTACATATACTTTTACAACTTTGTTGACACCAGGATCAAGTTCATCATTTTCGTCCTTGCTAAGTACTTCGACTTTGATAACGACTCCCCCTTCACCGTTGGGAACGCGTAGGGAAGTATCTTTTACTTCACGAGCTTTTTCACCAAAAATGGCTCTTAATAATCTTTCTTCGGCAGATAATTCTTTTTCTCCACGGGGTTCAACTTTTCCAACTAAAATATCGTTTGGACCGACGGAAGCACCAATCATAACAATACCATCATCGGTTAATTTAGCCAGTTCCGCATCGGAAACATTGGGGATATCTTTGGTTAATTCCTCAGTGCCGAGTTTAGTTTCAACAACATCTGCTTTGTATTCGAAAATTTGAATGTTAGTTAAAATATCTTGCTTAACCAATCTGTCAGAAATTAAAAAAGAATCCTCATAACCCAATCCATCGATAGAAGCATAAGCAACTAAAAGATTTTTTCCAATGGAAAGCTCGCCATCTTTGGTTGAAGGACCATCAATGATGACATCGCCCTTTTTAACCTTGTCGCCTAAATTAACAACAACTCTTTGATCGTAACAGGTACCATAAGGAGAGGTTCTTTCAAATTTAGTTAAAGGATAGGTAATATCTCCAATAACTATTTTACTGGCATCGACATAATCGACAACCCCAGATTCTTTGGCAACAACAGCTCGATTCATAGCTAAGGCAACAGGTGATTCCATACCAGTGCCAACGATAGGAGATTCAGGTGAAATTAGGGGAACCGCTTGTGTCTGCATGTGAGAACCCATAAGGGCACGAGTGGCATCGTCATGATCGATAAAAGGAATTAAGGAAGCAGAGGTGCCGACAATTTCGTTTGGCACCATATCGATGAATTCGACATGATCGATTGGACCTTCTAAAAATTCTCCTTGATAGCGAATGGGAACCCATTTTTGTTTGATAATGTCATTTTCCATTTTGATTCCCAAATGAGTGATGTGATAGTTGTATTCATCATCTGCATCCATGTAAACAATATCATCGGAAAAAGTGTAGTCTTTGCCCTTTTTTACTATTTTTCTGAAAGGAGCTAGAATAAAACCATATTTATCAACTTTAGCGTAAAGAGCCAAATAACTTACTAAACCAATATTTGGGCCTTCAGGAGATCTAACGGTACAAATACGACCATATTGGGAAGAGTGTACATCACGGATGGAAAAGGCAGCTCTTTCCCGAGTAAGACCACCGACACCGACTACAGTGACCCGACGTAAAAGATCAAGTTCGGCGAGAGGATTGGTTTGATCTAAAATAGCAGATAGTTGGTTACTTCTAAAGAAAGTATTCAAAGAAGAAATTAAGGGCTGGGGATTGATCATTTGGGAAGGAGTTGGTTTTTCCTTGGTAGAAATTAAACTCATTCTTTCTTTAACCATGCGTTCGAAACGAGCCATGGCGGGACGAAGAGCAATTTGGGAAACTATTTCACCGCAACGTCGTAAACGACGATTAGCTAAAGAATCAATATCATCAAATTGTTTGGCCTCACCTTTTTGTAATTTGATTAAATAACGGACGGTCTCGATTAAATCTTCATTTTTTATTACCCAATTATTTTTATCTTCATCGCTAAATTTAAAATTAAATTTCTTGTTAATTTTGTAACGACCAACCTGACCTAATTCATAGGTTTTTAAATCGAAAAATCGATCATTAAAAAATTTTTGAGCATTTTCGAGAACTACCGGTTCACCGGGACGGAGTTTACGATAAAATTCCAAAATGGCTTCTTCTTGAGACTTGGTAGGATCAGCAGAAATGGTAGCATTGATATATTCTCCGAATTCGGAAACAAGTTGTTTGTCAGAAAAACCACAAGCGGCACGTAAAATAATGGTGGCTGGAACTTTCTTTTTTCGGTCGATACGGGCAAAAACGACATCTTTTTTACCAACAAAAAATTCTAACCAAGAACCACGAACAGGACGAATCTCCGCATTACATAAAGTTTTGCCAGTGGCAGCATCAACTTCACCGGTGAAATAAACACCAGGTGAACGAACTAGTTGATTGATGACTCCCCTTTCAATACCGTTGATGATAAAAGTAGCTTCATCGGTCATAGTAGGGAGATTAAGTAGAAAGACATCTTCTTCGCGAACAAGAGAGGTACGTTTATTAGTTAATCTAACCTTAGCATGAAGAGGAATAGTGTAATTTAATCCCTTAAGTTTGGCAATTTCTGGAGTAAGTGTAATTTCTTCAAAAAAGAGATCACCAATTTCCAAAAGCCAGTTATTACCGGTATAATCGGTAATCGGTGAAACGGAACGGATGGTATCAATAAGCTCTTTCTTGAGGAAATGCTCCCAAGATTCTCTTTGGACTGATAAAAGGTCGAAATTAGGTATATTTGGGTAATTTTTACCCCATTTGATTCTTTTTGCGGAAGGCATCGATAGGTTTAAAACTATTAAAAGAGTAATCCGCCAAAAGCTTTGCATTTAGGCGGACAAGCGAGTTATGTACCAACCGCTCGCCAAATGTGGAAATTATATATCCACACTAGGTTTAATACAAGGAGGGAAAATCAGATAAAAACAGATACGGAAATTATGAGAAAAGGGGTGGATTTTTTCATGTTTATTATTCGATAATGGTAGGGCTAGAGGTAGCAGTAGTAGCAGATGTTGGAGATAGTTGGGTGGAAGATTGGGTGGCAGGACAGGTTAAAGTAGTACAGTTAATTTGAAGATCTTCCCCACAGACACAGTTATTACAACCATCGTTTGCAACAAATTGTTGACCAATGGTAAAACGTTGGTCATTGAAGACACAATAATTATCAGCTTGTTGGCTGACCATAGGAGTAACACTGGGAATGGTGCCGACATCGTCCGGACTTGAGGAAGATGATTGAGAATTTAGAAATGAACGAAGAACCAAAACCAAAACAATGATAAAGGCGATGAGAGCAAATAAAAATAGATATTTAAAAAAATTGTTTGATTTGGGTTCTTCAACGGGCGGGGTTATATTTTCCGAAGGAATTTCAGTATCAATTACAGGGTTGTTGGTAATAGGTTGGGTGGTAGATTGGGTATCTGGTTGGGTTTCTGTAGAGGTGGATGGTAGGTCTGAGGGCGGATTGTCTGGTTGATTCTCTGCAATGGGTGCTTCTGGGATTTTGGATAAGGTATCTTCGGTGTGATTGGCCAATGTATCAACAGGTTCATCTACCGGGGTAGACTCAACTTCAGTTAGAGTGGCGGTTTCTGGTTCAGGAGGATTTTGGGGAATCTCAGAGTCAGGGTTATCTGCTAAATCTTTAGAATATTTATTGAGAATATCTTGATAATTTGGGTCTGTATTGGTATCTGTCATAAATAATCTTCTCATTTTTTGAAAAAAGGTGCAACCATTGACATTTGAGTAGAGGAAATTTACAGTTAATTATGAAAATGAGAACATTCTTGTTGTGTTTTTTTGCGATTTTTTTCCTTATTTTTAGCCCTAAAGCAATGGCTGGTTCTTTTAATTTAAAATCTATTAGTGGTGTAGACACTAGCGGTAAACAATTGTCGCATTGGTGGTACTCAGGTACAAATGTAGTTTTTAACGGTGAAGCAATACCGGGAAGTAGTGTGGGAGTCACAATTGACGATAAAACTGAAAATGTGACCGCTGATGCCACCGGTGATTGGAGTTACAATGCAGGAGACTTGCCTGAAGGTGACCATCAAATTAGCTTATTAAGTGAAGGTTCTAAAATAGATTTTATACTAACCACTGGTAAAAACAATGTCGATTGGGAAGCGGTAGGGAGTGGTGAAGGGGAAGCTTTACCAACAGCGGGTACCGCTTGGCCGGGAATAATTCTTTTAGCAGTGGGAACAGTGGCAATATTGATGGGTGGTAAAATGTGGAGTGTCAGAAAAGCCTAATAAAATATATCTAAAAACTTTTGGTTGTGCCCAAAATGAATCTGATTCAGAACGAGTGAAAGCATTTTATTCTCTGAAGGGAGATGAGTTTGTAGACGATTGGAAATTGGCAGGTACAGTAATTATTAACAGTTGTGTGGTCAGAGAGTCGGCAGAAAATCGAGTTTATGGGTTGATAAATGAAATCAGAAAATGGGAATCCAAAAATATGTCGAAACGAAGAAAAATAATTTTGACAGGATGTTTGGTACCAATTTCAAAAAATAAAATTAAAGATGTTGATAAAATGTTGCCAATAAAAGAAATTAGATTTGATTTAGAACCAATTAGAAATAAAAACAAGGCAGCTCTGATTACTATAAGCTCCGGTTGTAATAATTTTTGTAGTTATTGTATAGTTCCCTACTCTCGAGGAAGAGAAGTATCCCGAAATATGGAAGAAATTTTAAAAGAAGTTGATGGGGCAATTGAAAAAGGTTTTAAGGAAGTGGTATTGATTGGTCAAAATGTGAATAGCTATGGAACAGACTTAAATACCCCTAAATCCCCCTTTGACAAGGGGAACTGTATTGTTAACATGGGAAAGAATAGATTCCAGAGCACATTCCCCAAATTGTTGGAAGAGGTAGCTAAAAAGAAACTGAAAAAGATATCTTTTGTTAGCAGTAATCCCTGGGATTTTTCGGATGAATTGATTGAAGTAATTGCTAAAAATAAAAATATTGATAGGTTATTACACCTTCCTTTTCAATCAGGTGATGATGAAATTCTAAAAAAAATGAATCGGGGTTATACCCAAAAAGAATATTTGAATTTAGTCAAAAAAATAAAAAATAAAGTTTCGGGAGTAAGGTTTTCGACAGATATCATTATTGGTTTTCCCGGAGAGGACGACAAAGCATTTGGAAATACGGTAAAGGTATGTAAAGAGGTTGGTTTTGAAATTGCTTATATCAATAAATATTCCCCCAGACGCGGGACGGTGTCGGCTAAATTATATAGAGATGATATTCCAATGAGCGAAAAAAAAAGAAGATGGAAAATACTCAATGATTTGGTGAATAAAAAATTATCTTAAATATTTAGCTACATTGGCATTATGTTCATCAAGAGTTTTTGCGTAATGAATTTGACCGGTGGTGTCGTGAATATAATAAATATAATCAGTTGGAGAAGGGTGATAGGCAGCGATTAGAGAATTTAACCCGGGATTACAAATTGGTGAGGGAGGAAGGCCGGAATTTTTATAAGTATTATAAGGAGAATCAATTTTTAGGTCTTCTCGGGTAATTGGTTGCCAATATTTTTCCGGCTTAAGAAGTGAATCTTTGGCATATTGTACACTGGCATCGACCTGCAAAGGCATAGCTAAATGAAGGCGATTGAGAAGGATACCGGCAACTATTTTTTTGTCATCTAAGCCTTTCGCCTCCCTCTCTAATAGAGAAGCTAATATTAGGGTATTTTTATCGTCCAGAGTGGTCGTGGCTGATTTGGAGGCTTCGATAATTTTTTTATTAAAATTATCTGTGATTAGTTGGATAATTTGTTGATGGGTAAAATATTTGGGAATTAGATAACTATCGGGATAAAAACGACCTTCCAAACCTGTGGCGGATATGACAAAACTAGTATCAGGAGCGAATTCTTCAATACGGGAGCCAGGAATAATTTTGAGCCAATAATCGGTACTACCCCCCTTGGAAATACGGTCAATCATTTGAGAAAGATTCATTGAATCATATAAATAAAAGGTTCCAGATTGAAGTTTTTTGTTTAGGCCTTTGGCATAGCTAAAAAATATAAAGGCATAACGGTTTTTTATCAGATGGTTTTTTTCTAATCTAGTGGCAATATCGACCAAACTATCACCCTGATTTATCACAAAAGCTTTTTTATTTTGACTCGTACCAGCGGGACGTGAATATAGGCAAAGAAAAAGTGCGAGAATAGCCAGAATTACGATGAGAGGTAAGAGAACAAACTTTTTCATCAAATTTCATCAAAAAGAGCTCGGCGATAATTGTCTTTTTTGGGATCGTGAATAAAAATGCGACCACAACGACAAGTAACAGTTGTTTTACCACGAACAATTTTTCGGGAACCTCGTTTGAGTTCCTCCCCACAACCACCACATCGGCCTTGAGAAATTAACCAAGCTTGAATAGGAGCGACAAGAGATTTGAACATAGTTTTTATGAATTTATAACTCGATTGAGAATAATCGCAGCAGCAATGGAATCAACATCCTGCTGAAATTTTTTTGTAGGTTTATGATTCTTCTTAAAAAGAGCTTCAGCTTCCAAAGTGCTGACCGATTCCTCAACGGTTTCGATAGGTAATTTTACCATGTTACCAAGTTCTGACACAAAGTTTAAAGTAATGTCAGCAAAATGGCCTTCAGAAAGTCCGACAAATATTTTATCGATTTTGTATTGGTCAAGTATATTTTTTAAATTTTCAAATAATTGATTATCATTTTTAATCTGGTTTAGAGTAAAAATTATTCCCTGTTGACTATAGGCCAAACCAATTCTTTTACTTCCATAATCAATCGCTAAATAATTCATGAATTGTCAGCAATTTGGGCCACTACTACCAGACGGCGCAAATAAGTCCCCGGGGGGGTACAAGTAATTAAGGTCAAGTAACGTCCATCAAAACGTTGTTCTAATACGGAAAGGTCGGTAGGCTGGACTTCATACATTTCCGTAACTAGATACTTATAACGAATACGATCGTAATCAACATAAATTTCGTCACCCTCCTTGAGACGATAAAGAGTTGAAAAAATAGTAATATACGATTTGGCATTAAAAAATTGAGGCAAAACCGAGTGGCCAAAAACTACAGCAGAACCATATTGGCCCGGGAGGGCGGTTTTAGGATACTGGATTAAGCTTTTTTTTAGATCTTCACTGCCTAAAATTACCTCAGCATCGGTAATTTTTAATTTAGGGATAGAAATATAATAACTACCTTGGTTTGGATTATTATCGATATCCTCTTGAAAGTGAATGTTTGGAGAATCGACAAACCAACTAGAAAGATTGGTTAGATCACCCTCAGTAGCTATAGCTTGAGTTTGGCTATAAAACTGAGGAGAAAGTGGATTTAATATTTGATCAAATTTAGTAGAATAACCTAACTGGAAATGAAGAATAGGCAGAACAACGGAAGCAAAAAGAACTAAACCAGTAAAAAAGAAAAAGGAAGCTAAAACTCGTTTTTGGGTTGGATTAAGTTTTCTGCGACCGTTTTTTTTGGTTTTTGGTGCTGATTTAACGTAAAGATAAGCCATCTATAATTTTTGGATAATTGTAATTTTATCAGGAGAAGGAGGAAGTCGTTGCCAGAGATTAAAAACTTTCGGCAAAATTTCTATATTACGTCCATAAAGCATGGGTTGAGCATCTAATATTTTGTAGGCAGTACTTATCTTTTGTTTGGCCAATTTTTTTTGCAAGGTGGCTACTTCGACCTTGGGCAAAGTTTTGCCAATGATGGTTAATTTACCAGTGGACTTTTGGGAAGCATTTTTGGTGGCCTCAAACTTCAATTCAAAATCTTTTTCTGAAGCAACAGACTGGAGGAATTCCTGATTGTCCTGCAATAACAATCTAATAATATCTCCCTTTTTTGCAGGATCAATTTGAAGCAAAGATAAGGTTAGATTGGCATCAACCTTTAGTTCATCGGCTTCTTCCCCCACTTCCCGACTAAAATCAAGCTGTTTCTTGTCAATAAAAAGGGTAGAAGGCATTAATCCAGAGAGACTACTCTCTTCAGCGACTTTCTGATCTATCCGCTCATCTAGAGAATCAGTAATAATTTTACTGAGTTTATTCTTGTCTTCAGTGCTGACTACTCGAATTTGCCTTTTACTACCGCCAGAAATAGAATCACTTGTTTTAGCTATTAAACTTGAATTATCCTTAAAAGACAATTCAACATCTTTGGCTAAATCGAATTCTGGTCCAATGTCGCTTGCAATAATCTGGGCTTTGGCTTGCCCCATGGTAATAGTTGCATTTTCCAAATTAATACTACTACCAGGTACCTGAGCAGAAGTAAGTATCTCATAGTTTTTGCCATTGGTAACCAAAATAGTGCCTTTGGGGACATTTTGAATTTTATTACTTTGGTTGAGGATAGTGATGTCTCCTTTAGATTTTTCCCCATCTTCTTTCTCACCGGTGGTAGGAATACTATCAAAAAAGGCAAGGTTGATGGTTTTTTTGTGGGCAGGAATGGTAGTAGATGAAAGATCGTCGGCCGTAGAATCAAGGGTAACCGTAAAATTTTTATCAATCTCAATAGCTTTTAAATACATGGTAACGTCCGCTTTAATTAAAAAATATGGGATAAGAAGAAAAATAGGCATCAAAGCTATTAGTAATAGCCAAAGAGGATTAAATTTAATTTTATTTACATTGAGAGAAGGGAGATTAATTTTAGGAAAATTAAGTTTAGGTTTTTTAGGGGGGGTGACAATCTCCTCTTTAGGAATCTCGATTTGAGCCTCAGGATTGGTAAAACCTAATTCCTCAGCAGGAACTTGAGTAAACTCATCAGATATCAATTCTGAATTTTCTTCTTCTGGAGAAGGAGGGGGTACTGGTAATGTTTTATCTTCAAGTGAAGGATTTAGTTCAGAAGCTATACTTCGTGTATAGAGAGAAAATAAATCGTTTTCGGAATAAGAATCTACGTCAGGTAAATGAAGGAAGGTCTCAATGTTTTTTCTACCTATCCATGGGTAATTTTTTATATCATCAATAATAGTATCGTTAAGATGTCCAAAGATTAGGATTCGTGGCGGTAGTGCGGAATCCATCTGAATAGTTAAAAGGACATTTTCCAAGTCTTGTGGGGAAAATTCGTGATCGAGAGGTTGAACAAAACGTTTTTTAACCTCTCCCAAATAAACAAGGGAGGTGGTGAATTCTTTTTGGCCTAAATTTAAGAGAATAAAGCTAGGAGGAAAAGAATCTAATTTACCTAAAGCTTCAATGAACGCTTCATCATTACTGATAAAACCAAGCGGTTTTAATTTTAATGAATGGCATAGATTTTCCATAAGTTTAAGATAATCAGGAAAAATTTTGCCATCATTTCCAATCCATTGAGGAGGGAGAATAAAAGCTGCTTGAGATGGTTCATCTTCTGGATCCATGGAAACTTTTTCAGCAGCGGCGGAGAGAGAAATATCGACTGAACGAAGAAAGGAATCAGGATCACCAGGAGTCCATTCAGTATCAGGCCCAATTGATGAAACCAACGATGGAGTACTGTTTTGAACTAGGGCAACAGCAACACCAGAAGTGTTAATAGAAATGAGCCAATAATAAGGACTATCCATTACATAAGGATAGCATAAATTCGCCTTTTGCCGCTGCCTGCTGACTCTTCTTTTTGAATCTTAAATTTGCCCAAGATAGAAGTATTTTTAACATGCGGACCGGTGCAGACTTCTTGCGAGAAAATATCGTTGCCACTACCTATAGTATAAACAGTGACAACTTCGGGATATTTTGTTCCAAAAAAAGCTAAAGCACCATTTTTTTTGGCTTCAGAAAATTTCTCTGATTTAACGGTAACTGGAAGAGCTTTTTTGATTTGAGTATTAACCATTTCTTCAATTTTCAAAAGTTCGGAAGAAGAAACTTTATCGGGGTGAGTAAAATCAAAACGTAGTCTTTCGGAGGTAATATTGGAGCCAGACTGGACAACATGATCACCTAATATTTTCCGTAAAGATGCATGTAAAAGATGGGTAGCAGTATGATATTTGGTAATTATTTCTGAGTGATCGGCCAAACCAGATTTAAAAATTCCGGCAGAAAGAGTTTGGGATTGCTTTTGATGCTCTTCTTTAAGTTTATTAAATTCATCTAAATCTAAACTCAAGTTTTGTTTTTGTAATTCTTCTTCAATCATTTCTACGGGGAAGCCGAAACTTTGGTATAAGTCGAAAGCCTGTTGACCCGTTACCTGATGGTTTTTAGTAATTAGTTTATTAATTTCATTTAGGCCGCGGTTAAGAGTTTTGCGGAATTTGATTTCTTCTTGATGTAATATTTCCAAGATGTGATTACGATTGGTGTTTAATTCTTGGTAATTACCTGCATATTGGTGCCGATTATCAATAACAGCTTCGCCTATTTTTTGGCTAAAATTATCTTCAATACCTAATAGCTTCCCTTGACGAATAGTCCGACGGATAAGACGACGCAAAATATAGCCTCTTTCTTTGTTGGACGGTTCGATCCCGTCATTAATTATAAAAACAGCTGCTCGAAGATGGTCGGAAATGATACGCATTGATTTCTGAATTTCAATATTGCCCTGCTTTACATATTGTTTACCCGAAATTTCTTCTATTTTTTTTATAATCGGTTGCCAAATTTCGGTTTGATAATTGTCTGAATAACCCGATAAAACGGCCGTCGTTCTTTCTACTCCCATGCCAGTATCAACATTAGGATTTTGCAAAGGAATAAATTCACCTGAGGTGGTTTTGTTAAATTGCATAAAAACGTTATTCCAAATTTCAATGTAACGACCTTGACGGCAGCCTTCTTTGAAATCAATATCTGGCTTGCCATATTGGGTGTCAAAAAAAATTTCTGTATCTGGACCACAGGGTCCAGTAGTGCCGGCGGGACCCCACCAATTATCTTCGACTCCTAAGGCGTGAATATGTTCGGGTAAAATACCCTCTTTTAGCCAAAGTTCACGGGAATCGTTATCTAGAGATATGTTCTTATCACCGGCAAAAATAGTGACATGAAGATTTTTAGGAAAAATACCTAAATGTTTTGTCAGAAATTCGAAAGACCAAGGGATCGATTCTTTTTTAAAATAATCACCAAAAGACCAATTGCCAAGCATCTCAAAAAAGGTGTGATGAAAAGTATCGCCAACTTCATCGATATCTCCGGTTCTAAGGCATTTTTGAACGTTTACTATACGTTTTCCTAAAGGGTGTGGCTGACCTAAAAGATAGGGAACAAGAGGATGCATACCGGCAGAAATAAAGAGAGTACTGGGATCATTTTCGGGGATTAAGGAAGATGGGGGAATTTCGATATGATTCTTTGAAATAAAAAAATCGACAAAAACTTGCTTTAGTTCCCGGGCATTCATTGGCAAATTATAGCATTAAGCAACGGTCTTCTTGGTTTTTTTGAAGGTACGAGTAGATTTTTTGACTACAGGTTTACTTTCAGCAATTAAACGACGGGGAATATTAACTTCTTTTTTAATCACTTTTTTGATTTCTTGGGGTTTTTCGTTGGTTTCTTTGCCTAAATTTTTGATGAAATCCTCAACCTTAAGTCTTAGTCTGTCAAAATCTTTTTTGGAATAATTTTTAGTAATATAGGAGCCAACTAGAGCTCCAGTAATAACACCTAAAAATAAACCAATGGAAAATTTATCGTTATTTTTTTCACAATCACAGGACATATTATGTTTTAATTATTAATCTTTACGGCGAAATAAATTAAAGAAAGAAAAACCATTTTTAAAACCAGCCACAAAATTAGAAAGGGAATCGATGGGTTTTTGAACCGAATCAACAAATAAGTTACCCCGATCAACCATTGCTTGGACTTTCTCTAATAATTTAATTAAGTAATAGGCGATGGCAACAATAGTACCAGTGATAATAATCAAACAAGCGGCAATGATAATTTGTAAAGTATCCATGCTTTAATTATAGACTATTTGATATTTTTTTCATCAGTACTGATTACACCTGCCGGAGATTTTGCCTCAACAGTAATTTTAGCCTCAGAACTGGCAATATCAATGGTTTTTTTAAAATTACCCTTAGAATCAACAATAACCAATGAATCATTAATTTTAATGGTAGCCATAGGATCAGTATTTCCAGATATTTCTACAGTTTTAGTACTTAGATTATCCGGCCAATTTACCGTTAACTTGGGTGGACGATTAAATTTTAAATATTCATAAATCAAGTAAAGTGAAAAAATTATTATCAAAAGAATAATAAAAAGTTTAAGAGCTAGTTGAGGAGTGAAAGAAAAAAAAGAATGACGAGGGTGGAATTTTTGACTTTTTTGATCATAGTCTCGGCGAAAAATAGACAAAATTTCTTCTCCATTTAAGCCCAAAAACTCTGCATAGTCTTTAACCATCAAAGAACAATAAGGTTCCGAAGGAAAATCAGAAGTGGTTTCATTTTCAAAGGCAAGCAAATAATGGGTAGGAATACGGGTTCGCTTGCTTATTTCTTCAAAATCAAGTTCTCTATCAAGACGGGTGGATTCTAAAATTGCCGAGGCCCGTTTCATAATTATTCTGTCATGCCATCATCGGAAGTCCGATGTTCAATTAAAATATCTCTGGGTTTGGCTCCATTAACAGGACCAATAATACCGGCTTTTTCTAATTGGTCAAGAACACGGGCTGCTCTAGCATAGCCTAATTTGAGACGGCGCTGAAGAAGCGAAGCCGAAGCTTTGCCAGTTTCCTGAATAAGTTTAATTGCATCATCAAACAGTGCGTCTCGTTCTTCACCATCTTCAAGAAAAATATTTTTGCTACCAGAGTTAGGACTTGCGATCGGTTGACGAACAATTTCATCATTATATTCACCACTTCTTTGGGTTTTAAGGAAGTCTATTAGTCGGTCAACTTCTTTGTCGGAAACAAAACAACCTTGGATACGCACTGGCTTGGCCAAATCTGGAGGGACGTAAAGCATGTCGCCACGACCAAGTAATTTTTCGGCTCCAGGGGTGTCTAAAATTACCCGAGAATCAGTCATTGAGGTTACTGCAAAAGCAATTCTGGTGGGAATATTGGCTTTAATTAATCCAGTAATAATATTGACGGAGGGTCGCTGAGTGGCTAATACTAAATGGATACCCACAGCTCTAGCCATTTGGGCAATACGACAAATGTTATCCTCAACTTCTGCCGGGGAAAAAAGCATTATTTCGGCTAATTCGTCAATAATAATTAAGATGTAGGGCATAGATTGGAAACCGGAAAGATTGTTGTAGCCTTCAATATTTTTGGCACCAACTTCAGTAAATACCTTATATCGATGTTCCATTTCATTGACTGCCCACTTTAGAGCAGAAACGACTTTTTCCGGTTCAACAATAACTGGAGTTAAAAGATGGGGAATGCCATTGTATCGGGATAATTCGACTCTTTTCGGATCCACCATAATTAATCGAAGTTCATCGGGAGAGGCACGGAAAAGAAGAGTAGAAATCCAAGAATTAATACAAATAGATTTACCAGAACCGGTTTGACCAGCAATTAAAACATGGGGCATTTTACCAATATCGGCAATTTTGGCCTGACCACTGACATCAAGTCCTAGAGGTACAGTAATTTTACTTTTGGCATTTTTCATAACATCCGACTCTAAAACAGAACGAATAGGAACAACTTCAAGGGATTTATTGGGCATTTCGATACCAACTAGGGAACGTCCGGGGATAGGGGCTTCAACACGGATTTGACCGCCGGGGGCAGCCAAAGCCATGGCTAAATCATTGCTCAAAGACAAAATTTTGGCTAATTTTGTACCAAGAGCAACTTCCAAGGCGTATTGAGTAACTGAAGGGCTATTGTTTACCTCTGCCACCCGAGCGGTAATACCGAATGAGTCGAGTGTTTGTTCGATAATTTGGGCATTTTTGCGAACATCTCCGCGGTCTGCTTTGGCCCCTGGGGTATCATCAAAAATTGACATAGAAGGATAAACCCAGGCTTGGTTTGAAGAAGAACTTAGTGCCGGACTAGGTTTTAAAATTGGAGCAACGCCTGTAACACCCAAGTCAGTCTTGGCTTCAGATTTTGATTCAATTTTGGGTTTTTTAGAAAAAAGGCCGGATAAGGGACTTGATGTAGAAATTGTTTTTGAGTCTGGGGAATCACTTTGAAAAATGGTTTCTTGAGCGTTTTTGTCGGATTTTTTGGATTTAGTTTTTTTGCCTTCACCAACAGTGTATTTTTTAATAGTCGCAAAAATTTTACTGATGGTTTTGAAAATTTGAGCAATATTGGTATCAAAAAGGACAACAAAGCCCACAATAAAACTGAAAAAGAAAATTATAAAAGTAACAACTTCAGAAAAAATCTCCAAAAATTGTTCCCACAAAAAAATACCGACTGTTCCCTGTTTAAAGAGAGCCAAGGAAGAAATAAAAAGGATTAAAAAACCAAAAAAAACGTTGGCTTCTTTTAGGGGGCTTTTTATTTTGGCAAAAAGAAAGGAAATTAATAACAACAGGAAAGGAATCATGACTGAAGCAACACCAAAATATTTTTCTAAATAAAAATTTATTTGTGTAGCCAATGGGCCCTGCTGAAGAAAAGAAAATACGGTAATAATAGCTAAAATTACAAAGAAAATAAAAAAAATTGATTTTTTGGTATCTGTCTTTAATTTGAGACTAGGTAATATTTTATTTTTTTTGCGTCCTCGAGGCATAGTAACAGTATAACTTATTAGTGATGATTAAGTATAAAATTCAGATATTCTAGAAATTAAGGATTTATGATCAATTATTTGACTTTCATTTTTAGATCTTAATTTATACTCAATTCCTCCCTTATTTTGACTTCTCTTACTAATAATAAGACAAATAGGAATACCTATTAAATCAGCATCGGCAAATTTAGCACCGGCGGTAACATTGTCCCTATCATCAAATAAAACATCAATATTTTCGGACAACAGTTTTTGATATAAATCTTCACCAAGACCATCAAGACCAATTAGGTGGACCTGATAGGGAGTAACAGATTTTGGCCATATAATTCCCTTTTTGTCGTAAAAGTTTTCTACAATAGCCCCCATGGTACGAGAAGGACCTAAACCATAACAGCCCATCTGGACAATCTTTTTTTTGCCATCAGAATCAACAAAAGTAAAATCAAAAGCTTTGCTAAATTTAGTTTTTAGCTTAAAAATATTACCAACTTCAATACCCTTAATTTCTTTTAAGTCTGGATTACCGCATTCAGGACAAATTCTTTGAGTATCGATAATCTCTTTATTTACGGCAACTTGACATTTTTCACATAAGTAGATGGTATCTTCTCCCTGAGGAGTAATAGCTTGAAATTCGTGAGAAAACTGGCTAAAACTTCCACCTGAAGCATAGGTTAAAATAGTATTTTCACCTAACCCCAAGCGTTGATATATTTTAAAATATGCTTTTTTTACTTGTTCATAATAATTGTCTAAATCAGCCTCGTCTCGATGGAAAGAATATAAGTCTTTCATGCTAAATTCCCTGCCTCGAAGCAAGCCTGATTTCGCTCGAGGTTCATTCCTAAATTTTGTTTGAATTTGAAAAAGGGCAAAGGGTAAATCACGATAAGAAAAGGTGTATTTTTTTGCCAAAGGAGTTACTACTTCTTCGTGAGTCGGATTTAAAACCAAGTCGGCATTCCCAGAACCCTTTAGTTTAAAAAGAATATCTAAAGTATTGCGACCGCTAATTTGCCAATTTTCAAGCTGGGATAAAACCGGCATAAAGATTTCTTGCCCACCAACGGCTGTGATTTCTTCCCGAATAATGTTTTGAATTTTGGTAAGGACCCTAAAACCTAAAGGCAGATAAGTATAAATGCCAGAGAGTTGCTTGGAAATAAAACCAGCTTGAGTAAGTAATTTGGCATTGATGCTATCAGCGTCAGATGGAATGTTTTTACTTGTTTTGCCAAATAGTTGGGAATATCTCATGTCAGATTATACCTCAATTACCAAAGGTAGAACCATTGGTTGGCGACCGGTTTTTTGCTTAATTATCTCTTCTAAATGTGCTTGGAGCTGAGTGCGGATATATTCAAAATTAGCCGGTTTACTGGTAAATTGACTAAATTTTTTGGTTACTTCGTCTTTTAGAAAATTAATTAAATCAGTATTTTCTTTCATAAAAACAAAACCTCGAGAGAGGATAACGGGTTCTTTATACATGGTGCCAGTAGCCTTGTTGACCATAACAACAACACTAAACATACCGTCTTCGGCTAAAGTTTTACGATCACGTAAAACTGTGGCACCAACATCACCTACGCCCAGTCCATCGATAAGAACCTTGTGGAGGGGAATGTGAAAATTAGTATCAACCTTGCCATTGGCATAAAAGGTAATGGCGGAATCAAAATCAGGGGTTATGAACTGATCATCGGTAAAACCCATAGTTTTAGCCATGGAAAAATATTTTTTGATATGCCGATAATTTCCGCCAATAGGTAAAAGATAGCGCGGAGTTAATAGACTAATTAAGAGAGCGTGTTCTTTTTGATAACCGTGACCAGATACATGAAGCTCTCCCTTTTCACCAAAGGAAACCTCAACAGCCATCTTGGAAAGAATGTCGATCATTTCATAAATATTCCCAGTAGTACCGGGAATATAATCAGGGGAAGAAAAAATCACCTTGTCTCCAGCTTTTATTTTAATTTTGTGCTTACCCATAACCATTTTACTAAGGGCTGAATCAGGTTGACCGGCAAAGCCGGCAACTAAAAACATAAGTTTGTTGTCGGCAAAATTTTTGACTCGATCAACATCAACCATATCCGCATCTGTTAACTTGATGTAACCTAATTCTTTGGCAATTTTAATCGCTTTATCTACTGAATAACCAACAACACATATTTTACGGCCAGCTGATTTTCCATATTCAATGGCTTGAGACCAACGAATAATGTTACTACTGATGGAGGTGATAAAAACGCGACCCTCGGCTTCTAGAATTTGCCGACGAAAATTGTCGGCTATGTCTCGTTCTGAAGGAGAATACCCTTCATGGTCAGAACCAAGAGAGTCTGACATCAAGGCGACAACTTTTTTATTGCCAACATTGGCAATTTTTTTAAGTTCTGATGGTTTATTGTCTAAAGGAAAGACATCGAATTTAAAGTCGGAACCGTGATAAAAAACTCCAATAGGAGTTGAGATAGAGAAATGAAATGTATCTGGAATTGAATGAGTAACCCGAATAGGTTCGACAGTAAAAACTCCTTTGCTGAGAATATCGCCTGGTTGATAAACATGAATAACGCCACGAATATTGTTCTCGGCAAGTCTAGATTCAATAAAAGCGGCAGCTAATTTAGGTGCATAGACGGGAATCTTATCACCTAGAATTGGAAGAATATAACGGACAGCACCAATATGGTCCTCATGACCGTGAGTAATAAAAATACCCAATATACGGTCTTTTTTATCTAAAAGATAAGTGGTATCGGGAATTTGTAGGTCGACACCAAAAGTGTCTTCTTCGGGAAAGCCCGCTCCACAATCAACAATTATAATTTGAGATTTAGAAAAATCCCCCCTCGGAGCAAACTCATATACAAACATGTTTTGAGTTACGTCTCCAAAAGAACCTAAAGAAGAAATGCGAAGAGCATCTTGACTTGTAGAAAATGAAAAATCCTTTTGAACAGCTGGATTAAAAGCTGGTTTTTGATATGTTTTTTGTTTAATCATAATTTTTAGTTTAATAGTTTAATAGTTGAATAGATAAAATAGTTAAACTGGCTATTTATTTTTTAAGAATTTACCAATAGTTAAAAAATCTTCCTGGAGAGATTTAAGCATAGAACCGTTTCTAAGTCCGGCTGATGGGTGGTAAACAGGAATAATGGTTAATGGTAAATCCTGCCAGACTATAGATCTGATTTGCCCACGGTTTCGGCTAATTAATTCATCTGGAAAAAAATAATTCATAGCGAAACGGCCCAAAGTGATAACGATTTTCGGTTGAATAATTTTTAACTGAGCTTTTAAATAAGGGACACAGACTTTTATTTCTTCAGGTAAAGGGTCTCGGTTTCCGGGCGGGTGATGTTTTAAAATGTTACAGATGAAAACGTCGGATCGTGGCACTTCAATCGTACTTAAAAGCTTATTTAGCAGTTTACCAGAATTACCAACAAAAGGCAAACCCTGAAGGTCTTCTTGTTGACCGGGGGCTTCACCAATAAAGACAATTTTGGCGTGTGGATTGCCATCTCCGGGAACGGGATTGGTGGCAGTTTTGTAGAGTGGACATTTTTTACATTCCCCAACTAAGTGAGCAATATATTCGAGTTGTTGGGCTTGGTTTAGAGTCATTATAATTTTTTCAACTGGCCATTTTTATCAACGCATTCCGGAAGCATTGATTTTGGAAAAGAATAAGGTTCGACCAATTCACAGGATACAGTGCCATTACCATCGGCAACAATTTTCCATTTATCCCCCTCCTTGATAGCTAAAAACCAACCACCTTCACCAGAAAAAGAGACAGTACCAGAGGCTTGGGTGGAATTAATTTCGCTAATAATCGTTTTTACTTCAGCATAGGCTAAATTATATTTAATGGCTAAAGCTTCGGTAATAAGTTCTTTATCGGGTCGTGTCGGAATGGGGGTTATAGTTGGAGACTGGGTGGTTGGAGCAAGGGTTAGAATTGATGTAGGGTTGGCGCTAATAATAACAGGTTCTTTTTTATTTTGATTGAAATAATAAAAAGTAATTAGAGCTAAAAAAAGCAATATCAGACCTAAGGCTATTTTTTTCATATGTTTTACCATTGGGGAACAAAATTTTTAATGTTATTTGCGTCAATAATAACTTGCTTTTGCCCAGAAAGAATCATAGTGGCAGCTTTTCGACAAAGTCCTTCGATATTTCTTTTTAAAGTCCGAACACCAGCATCAAAACCTAGAGGACGAACGATATTTGTCCAGACATCGTCGCTAATTTTTATGTCTTGGGGAGTAAGTCCACTCTCCTTTAGAGCCGAAGGCAAGAGATAATCCTTACCAATGACAATTTTTTCTTCGTCATTGTACGAAGGCATTTGGATCACCTCCAAGCGATCCATGACTGCAGTGGCAATACGATTGGTGTTGTTGCAGGTAGCCACAAAAAAGGCTTCTGATAAGTCAAAAGGGAAATCGATGTAATGGTCAACAAATCGGGAATTTTGTTCTGGATCCAGAAGCTCGACCAAAACGCCCATAATAGTATTTAGGGAGTCGTCGGCTACTCTATCGATTTCATCCAAAAGAATTACTGGATTTTTTGTCTGACACTTGGCTAAAGAACGAATGATGATACCCGGTTCAGACTCGCCGTGTTGACGACTTTGGCCACGGAGATAAAGAGGGTCTCCTAATCCGCCAAAAGGAACACGAACAAGCTCTCGACCCATAACTTGAGCAATGGAAGTGGCCATAGTAGTTTTTCCTGTACCAACTAAACCGGTGAAAAGTAGAATTGGAGCGCGGAGTTTTTCCCCAGGATTACGGTTTTTTTGTAAAGTTAGAACGGCAATATATTCGATAATTCTTTGTTTGACCTCTTGTAGACCATAATGATGTTTATCCAATTCTTCTTTGGCAAAGCGGACATCTAAAATATCTTGGGATCGTTTATTCCAAGGAAGAGATGTCACCCAATCAAAATATTTAGCATCAGACTGATAATAATTCCAAAAGGTATTTTCGGAATTGGCGTTGATTTCCAGTTGAGTAAAGATGTCATTTAGTTTTTCAACTAAATCTTGAGGCAAATCAGCATTTTTGACTTTATCTCGGAGTAATTCGATAGCCGCAGGGATGGTAAGTTTATTGTCCACAAGAAAAGTATACAGGAAAAATTATTTCTTCTTAAAGCTAGTGTGGTTAGTACCTGGGGAGAAGTTTTTAAACTCACGTCGAGGAGCTTCGAAACGAGGACGACCCGCCGACGCATAGCTTTGGCGAGGTGAACCCGTCGATGTTCTTTCGGAGCTTTGGCGTGGGACACCCGGATGGGTTGCTTTGAATTCCGGAGAACTAAGTTTAATCTGATGATTATCGTTAAAACCTGATATTTTGACTTTGAGTTTATCGCCTATTTTGATAATAGAAGCGGGATCTGAAAGAAATCCCCCACTCATTTCGGAAACGTGAAGAAGGGCTTCACGACCGGGGAGAAATTCAACAAAGGCGCCATAGGCCTCAACTCTAGTGACAATACCATCGTATTCCTCGCCGATTTGGACCTCTTTAATCATCGATTCAATTTCATAAGCAGCAGCTTCAATTTTACCCCTATCCAGGGAAGAAATAGAACAACGACCGTCATCGTCGATATCGATTTCAACACCATATTTTTCCATCAAAGCCTTGATAGTTTTACCACCCGAGCCGATAACTTCACCAATCTTGTCTTCGGGTAAGCTGACCATTTTAATCTTGGGAGCATAGGGAGAAAGTTCTTTTCTGGCCTCTGGCAAGACGGACTCAATTTTGTCTAAAATTTGAAGACGAGCTTTAGTAGAAGCTATAAAAGTGTCCCGAATCATATCCATGGAAAGACCCATTCTTTTTATGTCTAACTGTATAGCGGTAATGCCATTACGAGTACCAGTAATTTTGAAATCCATATCGCCACAGTGATCTTCAATACCAGCAATATCAGTCAAAAGTAAATACTTACTTCCGTCGGAAATCATACCTATGGATATACCAGCCACCTTATCTTTAATAGGAACGCCAGCATCCATTAATGAAAGGGTTGAACCACAGGTAGAAGCCATTGAGGAGGAACCATTTTGGGACAAAACTTCAGAAGTTAAAGTGATGGTGTAAGGAAATTCATCAATTGAAGGAATAACCGGAATTAGGGCTTTTTCTGCCAAGGCACCATGGCCAACTTCCCGGCGTCCAGGACGTCCAAAACGACCAGTTTGGCCGGTGGAAAAAGGAGCGGCAGAGTAATAATGGATATAGCGTTTGGTAATTTCGCCATTACTATCCTGGAGATATTGTTGTTCAGAGAGAGAGCCTAAAGTAGTCACCGTTAATGCTTGGGTTAAACCTCTTTCAAAAAGGGCGGAACCGTGGGTACAAGGGAGAACTCCGGCTTCAATATTGATAGGCCTGATTTCATCAAAAGCCCTGTTATCATAACGCTTCCCTTTTAAAGTGGCTTCCCTTAGATATTTACGAACTAAAATATCGACAGCTTCCATAAGAAAATTAATTTCGACTTCTTCAGCTTTTATTTTAGCTTCATAATGATCTTTCACTTTTTCTTTGATAGCTATTTCCGAGGCCATATGGGTACCATCACGGCCTTCAGTAACAAATTTTTCTAAGTCTGATTTGATAAATGTTTCGACTTCATCAACCAAAGATTGGGGAGGAGCAAGGGGCTCATATTCTATTTTTTTCTTGCTATATTTTTTGGCAAATTCTATTAATCTGGCGTTGATGTCATTGCCAGTGTTAAAACCAATTTCCATGGCTTGAAGGATGGTGCCATTGTCAACAATATCGGCATCAGCTTCAATCATATTAATCCCCTCTTTATCTTTGCAGACTAAAAGATCGAGAGATGATTTAAGTTGTCGAGAAATAGTGGGGAAAAGAGTAATATTTTTATCTTCCAAACCAAGACGAACAATAGATACAGGACCATTAAAAGGAACATCAGAAATCATTAAAGCAGCAGAAACAGCGGTAAAAGCGGGAATAACAACATCATGATCTTTATCATTGCTAAGAACTGTAACAACTACCTGGACTTCATATTTGAAATCAGAGGGAAAAAGAGGTCGAATAGAACGGTCAATTATACGGCCAAAAAGAATTGCAGTATCGGAAGGACCACCTTCGCGTTTAATCCATTTACCGCCTTTGATGAGGCCTCCAGCATAGAGCTTGTCGACAAATTCTACAGAAAGAGGAAAATAATCTTTACTTTTATCGATAGCCCCTAAAACTACAGTAGCCAGTACTACGGTTTTTCCCATTTGGGCTAAAACAGATGCATTGGCTTGTGGAGCTAATTGGCCAGTGGTAAGAGTAATTTTTTGGTCGCCAAAAGCGATATCGAAGGTATTTTTCATGAATCTTATTTTTTCAAGTTGAGGCTCTTGATAATTTTTGTATAACGTTCCTCGTTGTGGATAGACAAGTATCGAAGTAAACGACGACGTTTAGCAATCTTACTTAAAAGACCTCTCTTAGCTGGAGAATCGTGCTTGTTTTCACCTAAATGTCCCTGGAGTTTTTCAATTTCCTTGGAAAGGATAGCAATTTGGATCTCGGGAGAACCAGTATCACCCTTTGCTTGGGAATACTTTTCAATAATATCTTTTTTTTCTTCAGTGGTTAATGCCATGAATATAAACGCTAAGATTGGTAAAAAATAATATTTCAGAATGACAACTGAAAAACCAAACTTAGTGCAGGGTCATTATAACATAATGAAAAAAATTTAAGCGGTAGGTGTGAGGTTTGGTTGGCTAGATCCAGGAATTAAGTTGCCCGATTTTTCAAGATTTTCAATAGGAGGTGTTTCTTGATTTTGAGCCATAAATTCACTTTGGGTGGCTCGAAGACAAATAGAACCAGCCTCAAAAGTTTCAGGAGATACATTAATACTAAAGGATTGAGTAGCGACCCGAAGAGCAATGAGAAGATCCTTGCCAGAATCAGCATCCAAAGTAAGACCCAGCATGGGGATTAAGAAAGTGAAAATTTCTGAAAAAGGAGCATCGGGGTCAAAAACAGTAGCTTTGGCCCAAGGTTTTTGAGCTTGAACTGGAGTGATTAAGACCCAATTACCATTGTTAACCATTTCAGCTTTGTCGCCTAGGGCGGATTCATCACCTAAAATAAAGGACAAATCGGCAACACCAGCACTATTGTTAATCTGGATTTGATTAGTTTCAACTTTGTTGGCACCAGCTTTGATTTTGACAACCAAATTGAGACGACCACCATCATCGTTGTAGGAAACGGATTCAATCTGGGAAACTGGATAATCAAGAGAAACAATTAAGTCTGAATTGCTGTAATTATCACTTAAAAGTTCAAGACCACTTAATTTAGAGTAATTTTGGTCAGGTTTTTGAGGACAAAACACTTGTACCTGTTTACCAGCTTTTTTCAGAGATACAGCCAAAGCTAGAGCAGAACCCAAGCTGTCCACGGATAAGGTGGGCACAGCAATCAAAATAGATCTGGCACTGTCTACTAAGCTTTTGATTTCATTAACATTATAGTTTTTCATAGGTATAATATAGCTTATTTGCTATTCTTATAGGCTATTATATCATCATCTACCTTAAAGTCAACATAGGGCAAAAAAGTCATTCCACATTCATTACCAGTTTTAATTTTATCAACAATTTCTTTGCCTTGACGGATGCTACCTACCCGGGTATTTTTAATAATTTTTCCATCTCTCATTAGATGAACAATGTCGCCCTTGCTAATTTCACCCTTACTTACTTTTACTCCGGCAATACGCACTTTATCAATTTTAAATTCAGCGATAATTTTTCCTTCCCCCAAAATAGTGTCCTCAATGGTAGGGTCAAGCATTTTTAGAACTTGAGATTGAATGTTTTCGATAATTTCGTAAATGATTTTGGATTCAAAAATAGAAACGTTTTCATTATCGGCTAAAGTTTTAATAATTTTGCTTACTGGAGTATTGAAAGCGAAAAGTTGGGCGTGGCCAGTTTTGGCAGCAATAATGTCATTATCGTTGACCGGACCAACACCACTGCTAATGATACATACGTCATCACTCAAGCTGTTTTTAAGAGCCTCAAGAGTACCTTCAACATCAGCTTTTAAAACAACATTAAGGTGGGGCGAATTGGGATCAACAGGATTTTGACATTGAGGAAAATTGAGAAGAGGTTCAGACGGGTGATTGGTAACTAATGCCCCAATTACAGGAACTATTTCGAAACCTAAAATTTCTACAGGGGTACTTGGACCAGCTTCGCTGATTGGTTTACCATCGGAATTGATAAGAGCTTTGACCTTGCCGCCAATATTTTCGGCAAAAATTTGATCACCAAGACGGAGAGTCCCCTTTTGAATAATAATAGAGGCAAGTGGACCACGATTTTTGTCGAGTTTAGATTCGATAATCATCGCTTGAAGCGGAGCGTCTGGTTCATTCTTTAGTTCCATAATATCGGCATTAAGTAAAATATTTTCCAAGAGAGTGTCTATCCCCTCCCCAGTTTTAGAAGAAATGGGAATAACGGTGGTTTGTCCACCATACTCTTCAGGAGTAAGATCCATTTCTACCAATTGGCCTTTGACCATTTCCGGGTTTTTGGTGTCCAAATCAATTTTAGTCATAGCCACAATTACGGGTAAATTACTTTTTTTTATCTGGCTGATACATTCTTTAGTTTGAGCCATAACCCCGTCAACGGCTGATATAACCAAAACAACAAGATCAGTAATACCTGCACCGCGAGTACGCATGGCACAAAAAGCAGCGTGACCGGGAGTATCAATAAAAGTAATTTCACGAGGACCGTTGGGAGTATCAACAGTGGTTTGATATGAGGAAATATGCTGGGTAATACCACCAGATTCTTTCTGAGCAACTCGAGCATGTCTGATTCTGTCCAAAAGAGTGGTTTTACCGTGGTCTATATGACCCATAACGGCAACTATAGGTGGTCTAAATTGATTCATATTTTTAGTTTTTAATGTTTATTCTTTGGCAGCGCTGACCTTTATGTCAACTTCAGTGAGAATTCCAGCCAAACGAACGTTTTCACCGCCAGAACCAATGGCTAGTGCCAGTTGGTCTTCTGGAACCTCAACAATAGCTATAGAGTCTTTAATCTCAATAACGTTGGCATTTTCCGCAGGGGAAAGAGCGTTTGCCACAAGTTGGGCCTTATTTTTAGAAAAAGCGATAACGTCAACCTTTTCTTCGGGTGGTAATTCGTTAAGAATTGACTGGATACGAGATCCTTTTTGACCGATACATGAGCCAACCGGGTCGATACCATTTTGGGTAGAAGACACAGCTACTTTGGTCCTTTGGCCACTATCACGGGCGATTTTTTCAATTTTGACGGTACGGTTGCCAACTTCTGGAACCTCTCGAGCAAAAAGTAATTTTATGAAATCTTCATCATTGCGTGAAAGAATAATATCTTTGCGATCTGTAACTTCATCAGTGCGGATTTCTTTTATTAAAAAAAGTTTTTTATCACCGAGATGTAATGATTCATTTTTTATCTGTTCTTCTTTCGGATAAATACCTTCAGTTTTACCGATACCAGCAGTTATTTTGTAAGGATCGATACGTAAAATTACACCTAATGTCAGAGTATTTAATTTTTTTTCATATTCTGAAATGATCGTATCTCGCTCGATTTCATGAATTTTTTGGTCAATAACCTGTTTGGCGGTCATGGCAGCAATTCGACCAAAACCAGGAGGAGTAACATTTTTCCTTTTCTCACCATCGATTTCAAAGATGGAAAAGGAACCGCTTTCAGGGGCCAGCTCAACTTCAAATTGAGTTTCTTCGTCAACTATTATCCCGTGCTCCTTTTGATCCCTTTTATAGGCAGATACCAGACCTTGTTCAATGGCATCAAGAATTTCCTGGGGATTAATATTGCGTTCGCCCGAAATTTGAGCAACGGCAGCAGCAAATTCTGTTTTTGGTAATTTTTTTATATCCATACTTTTTTAAATATATATTTTTATTCATCCTGATAAATCGGGATTGTATTTTTAGACAAAATTTTTTCGCATAGCTCAAAATTTCACCTAAAAATAACAAAAATGGGGACACGCCGGTCCCCATTCCGAATACCACAGATTTAACTTGGCTATTATAACACTAAATTGGCCTTAAAACCCCTCCGTCCTCCGAATCAGGGGAAATTTCCTCTTGAAAAAGGGAGAATGCCCGAAGCCGCTTTAGCGGGCGAGGGAAAAAGGTTTAAAGTCCAAGTTCCTTTATTAATTCTTTTTGTTTAGCAGAAAGACGGGAAGGAATATCTAAATTGAGGCGAACATAAAGATCCCCATAACCGTAGCCATTAACATCTTTAATACCTTTACCACGAAGACGAATAAGGGTTCCGGGTTGAGTACCAGATTTAACCCGAATTTTTAATTTTCCATCCAAGGTAGGGACTTCAATGACATCGCCTAAAATTGCCTGAGTTAAGGTAATGTTTTGATTTACAAAAACATCATTACCTTCACGTCGAAAAATTTTGTGGGGAAGAACGTCTATATATAAGCTAAAATTAGTGAATTTTATTTGTTGCCCATCATCAACACCAGCAGGAATTTTAATTTTCCTATTTTTTCCATCAATCTGAACTTCTTTTTCAGTTCCAAGAGCTGCTTCTAAAAAACTTAATTGAATTTTATATGTGGGAACCTGACGACGAGCTTGACCACCAAAAGACATTCCTCCCATACCGAAAAATTGTTCAAATATATCGAAAGGATTAGAAAAGCCTCCGAATTCAAAATCAGCTCCTTGACCGCCACCACTCTGCCAAGTGAAATCATAAGGACCATTTTGTTGACTATAAGTATTGCCACCAAAGTTCCCAGCATTGTTGGGATCAAAAGCGGCATGACCAAACTGGTCATAGGCAGAACGTTTTTGGTCGTTACTTAATACTTCATAGGCTTCGTTAATTTCTTTAAATTTTTCCTCAGCCTCTGGTGACTTATTCTTGTCAGGATGCCAGGCCATAGCCTGTTTTCGATAGGCGGATTTAATCTCCTCCTTCGAGGCACTTTTACCGACACCTAAAGTTTCGTAATAATCGTGTTTCATGATGGTTGTTATTTTAGCGAAATAATTTGAAAACCGTAGTTGTTGATTTCCTCTTCAGTCCACATTCCCGCATTTTTAATATCTTTTGTTTTTAAAACATAAGAAACAGTTTTACTTAGTTCACGGCCAGTATAACTTTTAGTTTCAGGATTCCATTCCTGTAATATTAAAACATCACCGACATTACATTTCCAATCAGCTAAACGTAATTCAAAGGTTTTATCGCCTGATTTTATTTTTTCAAAATATTGAGGCCAAATTTTCTTTTTGATTTCCATTTTTATTTCTGTAGAGACGCGATTAATCGCGTCTCTACAGTAATTTTTAACAATTTTTATTTAACAACTTCGCCTTCCTCGGCTTCCTTTTTCTCGTCCGGTTCTTTACCGTCTGATTTTGGTTCTTCGCCAGAAGCACCATTTGCAGAAGCTTCAGGTTGACCGGGTTGTCCATAAACAGCTTGACCGATGATTTGCATCATTTGATTAAGTTCATCGATATATTTATCATAATCGGCTTTGTTACCATCAGATTTTTCCAAAAGTGTCTGACCTTCCTTGATTTTTTCTTCAATTTTGGTCTTATCTTCGGCTTTTACTTTATCGCCAAAATCATTGAGTGACTTTTGAGCATTGAAAATGGTGCTGTCGAGACGATTTTTGGATTC
>JAGOPG010000024.1 GCA_017992115.1 Candidatus Shapirobacteria bacterium
AGTAAAGGCCAAAAAGGAAAAGTATACCAGCCATATGGTTGGCTTCCAAATAAAAGATAAATTATTAAATAAGACACTATTGCATAGACTGGTATTTTTATTGAATTCAATTTGGGATTTTTATATATAAAAATGAAAAATGAAAGCCATCCAAATATTAGAGGTGTCTCTGGTAAAAATTTACGATGTGTTAATCTTTGATTGCGGATTAGTTCTAGGATTGCATCAGGACCGATGCCATAAAAACGGTTTGAGTTAGAAAAAAATATATTGACGAAATTTTGAGCCCCATAAGATAAGCCATATATTACAAACAAAAAACTGATTGGTAAGGATATAAATAAATAAAATAAATAATCTTTGACGAAGTTTCCTTTAAATTTTCGATAATGATTTAATAAAGTAAAAAAAGTAAGTAAATAACACATAACCCCAGTTAATTTAAATAATGTAGCTATGCCTGAAAATATGGCTGCAATAATTAGCCAATAATCCCGTTTATTTTTAAGATATAAGCTTAAAGCTACCATTACTAAAAGCAGGCAAGGGATTATTCCATTTTCTGCTTGTATCATGCGACCACTAAGGACTACTAGAGGGGTAGTACCATAGGCTAAACCTGCAAAAAGTGCAGTAACATAGGAGAAATTTAGCCAACAATATACAATTACTAATATTACAGAGAGGGTACTGAGATAAATGACAGGTTTTCTGATAAATACAGTACTGGTATCTTCAAAAGAAATGGCTCCTTTTAATTTTGCAAAAGATCCGGTAATCAATCCCATGAGAGGCGGGTGATCCATCCATGGAAAATTTATAGCAAATGGATCGCTTGGAATTACTTCCATGTATCGGTCAATGTTGATATATTTATTAATCTGATTTTCGTAGCCCGATATGCCAGAGTTACCAATAGGCATTCCAGTTGTTAATAAAGATAAACCAACCCAAGAATAGCTGTATTCATCTACTGATTGTCCTGGAATAGGTATCTGAGAATATTTATCTAGACGTAGTCGTAATGATAATAATACTACCAAGATTAAAGCAATAATTTGAAAAAGTTTCTTTATCATTTGTTTTTTAAATTTTTACTTTGATAGCAATTGATAGTTGAGGCAAGTGGAGCTTCGACTTTTGGCCAATCAGAAAGTTTGATTTCTTGATCGTTTAAAGTGCAGTACCATTTTTGTTGAGTAAATAGATCATAATTTAACCCGACAAGGTTGGAATATTCATATAGGATACTTTTTAAATCCTTTTTTGGGAAAGCTCGGAAAGATAAAGTGCTTCGAGCTGAAGACAGATCCTGACACCAAAAATTTATTTTAAAATACTCTTTACCAACATCTGGTTCTCCAAGTAATTGATGTTTGCATGGATTGTCTGTTATATCTTTAAATTGTGATTTAGTGTTAATTAATTGAGATAATGTATCAGGATTGAAATTTTTTTGGGTGTAAGATCGCAGACCAAAATATAAAAATAAAGAAAAAATACAATACAAAATCAAATATATTTTTATAAAATTTGACCTTTTTTTCACTTCTTAAACATTTCCAAAATTTCTATATCAGTTCGCTTGGGAAAGACAATGGGAGCGGGATATTTTTTAAGCTGACGGAAAGCTGCCCGGATTATCTTTAGATAATTTGGGCCAGAAAAAATTCTTAAAATTGAAAACAAATTATTTTTTAAACGAAGACTCTTGTTGGAGATATTGCGACGGGTAAAAATTAAATGATTTCTCTCTTTTACATAAATAAGGTGCATTTTGGGAAACTTTGAAATAGTCGCCTCGTGTTTGTGTTCTACTACTGATTTTGGTTCCCAGAGAAGTGTATATCCGGATTTCCAGGCACGATAGCCAAAATCTGAATCTTCAAAATAAAATGGAGCGTATATTTGATCAAAACCACCTAACTTTTGGAATAAATCTTTTCTAATGATAGAAGAACCACCATTTAACCAACCGGAAATGTGTACTTTATCTGAATGGCCCTTTTCGAACTGTAAATAACCTTGTTTCCAAAAGAAACGGGCATAATTTTCATTACCTAATTCGGCAAATGTAACACCGATTACTTTTGGGTCTTTAAAATGTTTAAGAGAATTTTTAATATAATTTTTGTGTGGTCGAATATCGTTATTAAGGATTACAACCAAATCTCCCTTACTCTTTTTTACTGCATCATTTAAATTTCGGCCAAAACCTCTATTTTTGCGATGTTTAAATATTTTCAACTTAGAATAATTTTTTTGTAGTTTCTCGACAAAGATTATTGACTCATCGGTGGAAGCATCATCAGCCAAAATTATTTCCAAGGCTTCAGGAGATTTTAATATTATTTCTTCTAAGTTTTTTTTAAGAAGGCTATGTCCATTCCAATTGGTAACGACGACAGAAATCTTCATGAATTGATTAACGACATTAAATTCTCTTCAAAGACTTCTTTTGAAAATTGTTGAGCACTTTTGTGGGCTAATTGGGCCATTTGAACAAAACTTTTAGGTGAAGAAATTAATAGCTGAGTTTTGGCAGCTAACTCATCTGTGGTTTGCCAAAGAAAACCATTTTTTTCGTCATTTACGATTTCGGTAAGGCCACCTTTGGCAACTACTAATGGTACTAATCCAGAATCCATAGCCTCAACAACAGTCATACCAAAATGTTCTGTTTCCTCCGGATGGATAAGTTCGTCAACACCAAACCCAGCCGCATGCCAATAGATAGCTGAACGGGCATACATTTTTTTTAATTCTTCAAAACTTGGATTTATAACAAAATGGATAGGCAAATCTTTTGCCAGATGCTGTAAATGGATTAAATAATTGTTTTTTCGGGGTTCTTCCCGACTACCACCGGAAAGAACCAGCTTCCACTCGGTTTCGGGGTTTTGTTTATAAAATTTTTTATACGCTTCAATAAGAACATCTTGTTTTTTGGCATTAAGAATATTATCAAACCTACCTACTGATAGGATAATTTTATCTTTTTTTATATCACCTTCTAATTTGGCAACATCAACCGGAGGATAAACAATTTTTATTCTATCTTCAGGAAAAGAATCTAAAAATTTTGCTGTAAATTTAGAATTACATATTACTTTATTTATGTTTCGGGATTTTAATAAATTTAGAAATTTATCCTTGGTTGAAAACTTGGTTACAAAAGGTACTTGAACATGTAAAAAATTTTTTTTCCCAAAAAGAAAAGGAGAACTACCATCGCTTAGGTAAAAAACAATGTCGTATTGAGATAAAACTTTTCTTTTGTTAATAAATTTTTTTATCCTGCTAAAAAAATCCTGATTTGGCTTGACTTTGCTGTGAATTGAATTGATGTTTATATTTTCCTCTACAAATTCAATTTTGCTGTTGCTTAGACCAAAAATGTCTGGAACTAAATTTATTTTGGACAAATCGAGAGCAAAACGATTTTTAGCTTTTTCTAAAATGTCCTGTTGACCTGACCAAAAAATATCAACCTCATAGTCGTGCTTAACTAGAATTTCGGCAACGCTAAGACAATAACGTTCTCCTCCTCCAAGAGTGTCTAAATAGGGATCGTAAATAGCGGCTTTGAGACTCATATTTTTTGTTTCTCCCAAAGTTTAGCATAAATAATAAAGGTATCGTAGCTTTCAAAAATTGCAGAAATCCAACCGACAGTACCATCACGCCACATTTGTTGTTTTACCAATCTTTCCCAAAATTTAGTAAATATCATCCGGGGAAAACGCCACCAATATACGGGTGGATGGTGAGAATCATAAAGTGCTTGGGCTTCCATATCAGTCCAGCTTAATGTTTTTTGGAGCATTGAGTTCAGGTCCCGGTGAGTAAAATGAAGAAGATCATTTTTTAGATAGCTAATTTTGCCTCTAATTACTGGTTCTTCATGAAGATAACCTTTGTATCCAGAGAAGTGAGATCGCCGGTAAAGTCTTTTGACATAATCGGGGTATGAACCACCAAAATGAACTCTTTTACCTAAGTAAAAATTTGCTCGAGGAATGGCATAATGGCTATATTTATGTTTTGAAAGATTAATAGTTTTGATAATTTCTATTTGTAAGTCTGGTGTTATTCTTTCATCGGCATCAAGGTAAAAAAGCCAGTCATGTTTAGCTGCCTTGTAGCCAAGATTACGCCATTTACTAAAATTTTTGTTGTATTCGTCAGTGGTTTTGATAACAGTTAAGGGTATCTTCATAGATTTGGCAACATTTTCAGTTTTATCGGTAGAATTGGCTAGAACTAACACTATCTGATCGGCAAATTTAGCGGAGCGCAAACAATCCTTGATCATCGTTTCTTCGTTGCCCGCCAAAATAATAATGCTTAATTTCATTGCCAACTTCCCTTCCCAAATTTTTTAAAATAAAAATCTATAACACCACGGCGTCGCCATGGGGATGAGCTAAAAAGGAATCTAAATGATTCCCTAAATAAGGCGAACTTTGTTTTAATAGAGGCAAATTTAGAGGCAAATAAAAGACGGTTTCGAGTTATAAAGTATTCTTGAATAGCAGAACCTGGTTTTGAAGAACCAGAATTAAGATGCCAGATATGAGAATCTGGGATAATTTTTAAAACATATCCGGCTATAGTAGCCCGATGGGTAAAATCAACATCTTCTAAATATAAATAATAACGCTCATCAAAAAGTCCAATCTTTTTGAAAAGTATAGCTGGAACTAAAAAACAACAGCCACTAATAAAATCAGGTTTTATATCTGATTTGTCATATTGACCAATATCGACTTCATCGATACCGATATTGCTTCCGTAAATATTTTGCCAATCAAATTTACCACCAAAAGCCCAAATCACTTTTCCCTTTTCTGATGATTTATAGCGTTGGGAATGATATTCAAAACCGGGTGCAAAATAAATTTTTGGAGCCAATACTGACTGGGGATAAATTTTTATAGCCCAAATTAATTTGACTAAAAAATCACTTTTAACCAAAATATCGTTGTTGGCAATTAGGAGATGTGTATATTTCTTTTTCAGTGCTTTTTTTATTCCCAAGTTATTGCCACCGGTATAGCCTAAATTAAGGCGAGATTTAATAAAGGTGACTTTTTTATTTTTCGAATATTTTTTTTGAAGAATTTTTAGCGAATCATCACTTGAATGATTGTCGACTAAAAAAATATGCCAGCTAAAATTGGGTGAGGATATTTTTAAAAAGGAATCGAGAGTATCAGCGCTCAATTTAGCCTGATTCCAATTTAGAATTATAATGGCTACTTTAGGAATCATTAAAAATTTTTAGTAAGACGATCGAAAATAAGTCTAATTTTAACTAAAACAAACTTAAAAGGATTGGCTTTGTATTCATCTTTAAAGAATTTGGTGAACCAATGAGAATATTCGAAGGTGGCTTCTTGACTGGCTGAGACAAAGGACTCTTTGATCAAGGTTTTGTCTTCTGCACCTTCTATTTCCCATAAATTGATATAGATGAGTTCAACCGCAAATGCCTGAAGTACGGAAAAAATTAATCCGTGCCAGCCATCACGGTAGCCCTGACCGGCAAAAAAACGGCTATTAAATTCCTGAGTTGGACGAAGGATAAAATCACTGGTTTTTAGTTTATATTCCTGTTTATGGAGTTCTTCGGCCTGAATGCGGCTATAACGTAGAGCGCGATGGACGAATTGACTGAGAGAAGTATAGTTGTTGTGACGAATAGCTAATTTGTCGGAATCGAGAAGGGTAAGCATATTTCCCTTTACTTCCGGTTGACTATGGATTTCTTTTTTCCAATCTACGTGACCACGTCGGAAAAATCGAACTAAATAATCTGGCCACCAGTTGCTATGACGAAACCATTTTCCTAAAATAATATTTTTTCGAGGGATTTTGACATAATCAACATCGGCTCTATTAGAAATATTTTTAAGTTCGTTTTTTAGAGTTTTACCAAGATATTCATCAGGGTCTAATAATAATATCCACCGCCCGGTAGCCTTGGAAAGGGCGAAATTACGAGCTGGCTCAACATAACTCATAGCACGATAACTGTATAATTTGGCACCATATTTTTTGGCAATCTCAATACTACCATCTGTAGAATGCATATCGACGACAATAATTTCGTCGGCAAAATCGCTTATAGATTTGAGGCATTTATTTAAATTCTTTGCTTCGTTTCGGACATTTATAACTGCAGAAATATGTGGACGTTTCATATATATTGTTTTAGTTTATCATCTCTGAACCTGATAAATAACGACCTCATCATTTTCATAAATAATTTTTAAATACATATTATCGTTAAAGTCTATTTTATCCATATATATCTTTGGTAAATAAAGATAGCTAATTTGATTGTTTACCAGAAAACCGCGATCTGCAAATTCATTTTGTTGGCTAAAAAAATCCAAACTAGCTTGTCGACGTTCTGGCCATATATAGCCTGAATTCTGTAAATTCATTTCATCCTCAAGATATGTTTGTTGACCTGAATAGGCGGCTACATAGGATGTTGTTTCGTAAGCATAAAGTGGTAAGGGGGTTTTGGGAAAAGATTTTTTTAAATATTTATCGTATGGATAGGTTAATACTGTCCCTTTAGGTTGAGATTTAAGAAAATTTAAAGCTTCAATCTCTTTTGAGGGGATAGCTGCAGGAGGAGTTTTGCCTAAATAATTTGGTAAGAATGAGATTAATGGAATTAAATATGAAAGAACAACCCAAAAAATATATTTTTGGTTGTTTACTAGAAATTTTGTTAGAAAAATATTGCTTAGAAATAAGGCATAATATAAAAATTGAATAGTGTTCCAACTTGTCCCCTTTTGAATGAAAAACAAAGGAATCAAGCAACAGATAGATATAGCCAAAAAATAGGTTTTATTTTTGATAATTTCCTTCGACGCTAATATTCTCCAAGAAAAATTTCCCAATATAAAAGTAAGTATTCCAAAAGTATAATAAATGATAAGTTTGGGTAGAGTAAGGAATATGGAACCATAGGCGTTTCTAAAAGCACTAAGCTTGGGAAAATAGAGTCTGTCAATCGAATCAAATAAGGAATTGATAAACCAAAATGGTTTAAATTCAATAAGTCCGGCAGAACCACGGTTGTAGATTAAAAATAATAAACCGGATACAAATAATGTGGTAATGAATGTAGGTAGATAACGACGGTTTTTGAAAATATAAAAGAAAAAAATAATAAAAGCAGGTACCGCTGAATATACTTTAATTATCGGTAAAAAAACTAATAAAAAGAAAATGGCAGTTTTGCTTGGTTGTTTAAATGTTAATAAATATATAAAAACAAGAATTAATAGAATAGAAAGCATAAACGGAGGATTTAGTTGATTGCTTGGGGACTGCATTGCCCAAAAAAGGGATTCACCCCCAAAACTACCATCTTTAATAAAAGAGACCACCCAACCAAAAGAGTTTGAAATTGAATTTAAGAGCATCAGGATTATTCCACCATTAAATTTTTTGGTAATTTTTTGACCTAACAAAAAACTAAAATATAAATACAAAATAGTGGTAATTATTGGAAAAATTTGAAAAAGCCAAAGAGATGAATTAATAAAAGTAATTTTTGACAGAAAGGCTATAAGAATATCAAAAAAGGGATGATAATTTTTTAAATATTCTCCAGCAAAAATAGGCATTTTAATCTTAGTGGGATTACTGATATGGTTGATTAGACTCAAATGCCAAACTCCGTCATGGCCATTTGGACCCCAAAAACCAACACCGAATGAATAATGAAGACCGCTTCGAATAACTGGAATTACTTGGACAAAGAAGCAAAAAAGGAACACTGCCAACAAAATTATTTTCTGCTTTTTTGAAATTGATTGTAAAACCATAGCAATTGATCGCGATTAAAAATAAATTGATAAAGTCCGTAAACGGATACGGAGATAATTATTTTTAAAATGACAGAAGTTAATAATGGCATTGGAAAATAATTTAGGGGAAAGGTAGAAAGAAAGATTAAAAGAGTACCTATTAAGGGATGGAAAATTACTTTTAATATATTTACTCTATAAAGTTTATTTGCTAAATACCAGACTAAAAATGAACTAGAACCGACAATCAGGGAAGCAACTGCAGTACCAGTATAACCAAATTTTAGGCTTAAAAATGGAAAGAAAAGCCAAGTTAATACAGTCCACATAATCATTAGTTTAGTAGTTAATTTAATATGGCCTGTAGCATTAAAAGCGTTGGTAATGGGGGTGGTAACTGAGGCAATTGCATATGAAGCGGCATAAAAATATAGTGGGGTTACTGCTGGCAACCATTTGCCATATTTAGGAATTAAATTTATTATGTCGGGAGCTAAAATTGATAATCCTAAAAGAGAAGGGAAAACCAAAAGAGCTATAAAATAAATACTTTTCTCTAGAGATTTTTTTAAATATTCTTTTTCACCCTGAAGAC
>JAGOPG010000025.1 GCA_017992115.1 Candidatus Shapirobacteria bacterium
GTGAATACTCCAAATCATCTATTACCGAAAAAAGCCTTTTGGCGTTTTCGTCATCTAAAAAAGGTTTTCTTTTTCCTTGTATCCATAGCCCAATCTTTACCCCTTCTCCGGAAATATTTAATCCCAAATCTTCAGCCCGGCTTTTCATTATTTTAGCCTTTTTATTTTTTTGATTCACTGCTTCCATCAAGTGTGGCAAATAACTCAATCTGGCCATTTTTATTCCTATTTCCTCTTCAAACAACAACAATTTTTTAAAACTATCTTGGCTCATTTTTGGGGATAATTTTTTTACCCATTTTTTCAACTCTTCCCCATCCTTTTCAATTTCTTTGTACAAGCCATCAAACTCATTTTCTTTCAAAATATCATCAAGTTTCCATTTCATTCACTATTTTACCTCACCTTTCTGTTTCATTTCTTTCTCCAATTTCTCTCTTTCTTTTTTATCCAATGTAAAACAATTTTTATTACTAAATTTTTCTCCCCGCCCTGTCAAGGGAGGGGTTAGGGGAGGGTTTTTTCTTCGTTGTCTATCCAATTCATACATAACAATTCCGGCAGTTACTGATATATTTAAACTCTGTACCATTCCTTTCATCGGAATATAAATTTTTTCATCAGCCCCTTTTATCGCCTCGTCTGACAAACCCCGATGTTCGTTTCCAAACACTACCGCCGTCCTTGAAGATTGAGGATTGAAGATTGTAGATTGTAAACTCTTTGCTTCTTTGTCTAGTACCGTAGCGTATATCTTAAAACCATCTTTTTTAAGTTCCGTATAGCACTTTTCAATGCTGTCAAAAATTTTGAAACTCAACCATTTGTTGGCGCTACTTGAAGATGCCTTGCCAATTTTCTTTGGATTTATCGGTTTTTCTTTTGAATAAACCATATAAATTTTTTGAAACCCAAAAGCATCGGCAGTTCTCCACACTGCCCCCGCGTTATGCGGATCAGCAATATTCTCCAACACTATTACCCCTTCCTGCCTATTTTCAATTACTTTTCTGATTTTTCTTTGTCTTGCTGTAGTTCTTTGCGAAGGCGTGTCTTGTCTATCCATCTTCTGATTATATCCACAAGTCTTAGTTATAATCATCATAGTGAAAACTTTAAAGTCATTATCACCATATTTATTATTTCTTTTATCCATTACCATCTTTTCAGTCCTTTTCTATCTCCAGCGTCATTTTATGACCAATTTTGATGAAAATGACCATCTTGCTGTGGGATATTTTTTAACCAATGGTCGACTGTTATATAAAGATATTTTTAGCCATCATTTTCCTTTTCCTTATTATTGGACATATCTTTTTACTCCATTCTGGTCCCCTTTAGTCTTATCTAGAACTATAGCCATTTTTCGCTTATCAGTTTTAGTTCTTTACCTACTAAATAGTATTTTAGTATTTTTATCATACAAAAATTTTCTGTCTAAATTTTGTTTTTCTGCTTGGATCATTTTATTATCAGTATTTTTTAGCTTATATCACGGTAATTTAGTTTTAAGCGAAACTTTTTCGGCCATATTTATTGGTAGTATTTTTTGGATAGTTTTACCAATTATTCTGGGGTGGGAAGAAAAATCAAAGGTTTCAACCATTCTACTCATCCTATTTTCATCGCTAGCTTTCTGGACCCAGCCACTCTTAATCGAATTATCATTATTACCTATTTTATTATCTCCAAAAAATAAGTATAAAACGCTAATAGCAGTTTTTTTATTTAATCTTATTCCAATAATTTGTTTTTATTTTAGCGGTCAATTATTTGATTTTTGGCAACAAGGAGTACTTTTTAATTTTTTTGTATATCCAAAATTCTTTGTTGACAATTTACCACCAGGAAACAGAGTTATTGAAAGTTTCCTTTATTTTCTTCAAAATGAATTATATTTATTTACTCATTTAGGAAGTTATACAAAAGCTTTTCAATTTATTGTTCATTTATCCTTCTATTTTTTATCATATAAAATAGTAAAAACTAAAAACCTACCGTATATTTTTTCCTTTTTTTTACTATTTATTGCCACTCGGGTTAGGGAAGTCAAAATAATTCCCGGAGAAATTTTTAATTTCGGAATATACCCATATCTAATTATTGCTACCTCATCTTTGGTTATTTCTATATTTGGTTTTAAAAAAAACCGTTCAATCCATATTTTTATTCCATATTTTTTAACCCTATTTATAGCCTTACTTGATTCCAGACCAATTATTATTCAATCTTTAAAACCGAATTATAATTACGATGTTTTTTGGAGTTATCGCCAACGCCTTGCGGAAACCATTGACAAGCTTAGTTCTCCACAAGAAAAAATTCTCGTTTACCCTCACGATGTTGATTATTACGCTCTTAGCAACCGTCTCTCACCAGATCGTTTTGTTTATTGGTTTCCGTGGATTAATTCAGTTGATCAATATCGTCAAGAAAGAATTACGGCATTAGATAACGTCGATATTCCACTCATTTACATTGGAAATTTAGATTTTAAAGGTATTTCTGGATATTATTTTCGATATTTCCCTAATTTAACCACGGGATATATTCCCGTTATTAAAGAGGGAAAAAACACTGGATTATGGATTAAGAAGAGTTATCAAGATAGGTTAAAAAATTTATAAATAGACAAAGTTATCGATTTTTCATCCCTTCCTGACCTTAATTGTGCCTTCCAATAGCAAGGTTATTATCAATCCCACTATTGCCAAAGGAGGCAGGATAATCGTTATTATTATCGCCAATAATAGGGGAATAACTATAACTTCTTTTCCTTCTTTATTTTCAATAATAAGATTTCTAATTTGACCTTCCTTGATTAAATTTTTTGTTTCATTAATAACTTTTTTTCTTTCAATTTTTACTTCTTTTTTATTGTTTTTCTTCATACTGTCTGTATTTTAACAAAATTATCAATAAAATTTTTCCCTTTTTCCAAAAAGGGTATTTCACCGCGTAAAAGTGTTTTCATAAGCTATAATTTCTCTATGAAAAAGAAAAAACTTCCCCAAACTTTTAATCGCTCCGAGTTGGCTACTGGTTTTTTTGCTTCCTCTATCTCCTTTTTAGTTTTATCAGCCCTTGCCTACATCAAAATTTCCCCCATAACTCAGGCTGAATTTGTCTATACTTGCAACAAAATACCAAGCCCAAATTGCTTTACTTGGTTTGAAGTTACACGTCCCTATTTTCAAAGACTGACTATCGGTAGCTTAATTCTTGCCTTTTTTTTCCTTTCCATCTCCCTTTTCTTACATTTCAAGAAAAAATAAAAACTTATTTTTTATTTTCTCCGTATTCACCAAAAAGCAGTACTTCATTTTTACTTCCTATTACAGCCGGACATCTTTGATGTAATTCTCGAGGTTCAATTTCCAATATTCGATTTTTTCCATCTGTTGCCATTCCACCAGCCTGTTCGGCAATAAAGGCGAGGGGATTTAGTTCGCAGTTTAATCTCAATTTTCCATTTGGATTTTTTGAGTCTCCAGGGTAAAGAAAAACGCCTCCTTTTAATAAATTTCGATGAAAATCAGCCACCAAGGAACCCACATAACGGGCGCTACAGGGATTTTCTGGCCTTGTTTTTAAATCATTAATGTAGTTTACTACCCCTAAATTCCACCTATTAACATTTGCCTCATTTACGCTATAAATTTTGCCTGCCTCCGGAGTTTTTATTTCCGAATAACCATTTGGCAACACGAATTCTCCCACACTGGGATCAAGGGTAAAACCAAATACTCCATGTCCAGTGGTATATACAAACATTGTGCTAGTTCCATATAAAAAATAACCAGCACACACCTGCTTTGTTCCTTGTTGTAAAAAATCGTCTTTATTCGCCAGCTGATTCTCGGGAGATTTTCTTTGATAAATTGAAAAAATTGAACCAATCGAAACGTTAGTGTCAAAATTTGAAGAACCATCTAGCGGATCAAACCAAACAATGTATTTTCCTCGATTATCTTTATTGAAAGGTACAAAAGTATCTTCTTCCTCTGAGGCGTAACCAGCCACATTGGGATTTGACTTTAAAATTTGTTTGAACTGCTCATTGGCTCTTTCATCAAGTTTAATCACATTTTCACCTTGAATATTTACCCTACCAGTTTGTCCATAAGAATCGGAAAGACCGGCCGTATTTACTAAGTAAGACACTGATTTTGCTACCCTTGATAAATCTGCCAAAATCGAAGTTAAAGCCCCAGTTGCTTCTGGATGCATCCTTTCTTCCTTTCGCAAATGCTCTTGAATGTTTACTGGCAAAGAATGTTTACTAGAAATCGGAGCCTCAACTGACATGTGAGCCTAAAATATCACTTAAAATTGGTTAAGTCAATTTTTTATCGCCCAAGTTCTTTTGGAAAAACGATTTGATCCTCAATTTTTTTTCCTTGATTATATAGATATGCATTTTTCGCTTCTTTTAAACTGGCAATTATTTCCTCGGTGGAAGATACTGTCCTTGTAAAAAGCATTCCCGCATCAACCGGATTAAAATTTATTACTTCCTGATCTTTTTTATGGTAAATATCATTTTCGTGTTTTGAGAAAAAACCTACTTCATAATTTCCATCAATGTTTTGTCTATATCCCAAAGCCTTAATCAAAGTATAGTGATACTCACTAGGAAGC
This sequence comes from Candidatus Shapirobacteria bacterium, assembly GCA_017992115.1. Taxonomy (GTDB): domain Bacteria; phylum Patescibacteriota; class Microgenomatia; order UBA12405; family UBA12405; genus UBA12158. The sequence goes on from JAGOPG010000025.1 coordinate 4,642, forward strand.
CCCTTTGTTTTTTCACCATAGGGAGTAAGACCAATTTCTTTTGTTTTTTCTAAGACCAAAAAAGCGGAATTTGTGTCGGGGTAGACTACATAAGTTTCCGGGTGTTTTTCCGGATCAACATCATTCACCAATCTAATATTATCCAATAAACTTTTCAAATATTTTTTAGGGGAATTTTCCCCCCAAAAAAGATTATTTGGTATTTCTACTGCCATAAAATAATTATACAATAAAAGTCAACTAAACTTAGAATATAATCATTTTATAAATGCACATTATTTATCTTGCGGGCAATAGTTTTAGCAATAAAACCTGGATCGAGGAGGTTAAATCAAAATTTGATTCGTTTTCGACGGGAGAAATTCTTTATTACGATCATTGGCAAAATGGGGAAAAATGGATAAACCTCCGAAAAGAATCAGAAAAATTAGTTAATTTTGTCAAAGACAAAAATGATTATTCCATTTTTTCCAAATCTATCGGCTCAATATTAGCTCTAAAAAACATCTACGAAAAAAAATTATTTCCCCAAAAAATGATAATTTGCGGCTTCCCTTATCGCGCCGGGAAAAGAGATTTTCCAGAAATTGATAATTGTTTAAAAACTCTAAAGATTCCCACAATGTTCATTCAAAATGAATTCGATCCTGTATATAGTTATGAAGAACTAAAGCAAATTTTAGAAAATAATCCACCAGTCAGCTATCAACTGATAAACAATATCGGCAACAAAACCCATGAATATTTAGATTACGAAAACTTGTCAAAAATTGCTATGCAATTTTTGAAATAAAGCTTTTGTATTCCTCACTTTTACTCAACCATGAAATAAGTCGTATGGCTTCTTTTAAAGTAAAGGTGCTAACATAATTAATTCTTTCTTCTTTCGGTTCATTTGTTTTTTCTTGTGGTTTTAATCTTAGATCTTTACTGTGAATATCTAATCTTAATAAATATCTTACTTGGAGAATTTGGCGAAGATGTAATCTATTCTCGTCTGGTTCAGTCACACGATAGTAACCCAGGAATTGCAAATCCTTTTCTCTACCATCGATATCTATACCCGTTTCCTCATACAACTCCCTTTTGCAAGTTTCAACCATATGTTCATTTGAATGTGGGTGGCCACCGGGAAATTGCCAATTTTTGCCATCTTTGGATACTAAAACTAATTTATAATCTTTTGTTAAAACCCAACAATACACCTGATTAACTAGGATATTTTTATCTGTAGTCAATATATTTTTGGCATTGACCCAGGTAAAGCTGATTGTTAATTTTTGACTATTTTTTAGCATTTCATTGATTAACAAGCGTTTAATTTTTGCATTGCGGAAAAGAAGAGGTGTCTGTAACCTTTCTATCCCTATAACACCCACTTCCTCGCTGTCTCATTCTACCAAGGAATCAAAGCTAAATGAGACAAACGAGACAGTATAAAAAGGGTGTCTCGAATAGTGATCTAGTATGAACTAGATTGTTACTCAAGAATATTTTATTTAGTTTCGGTATATAATTACCCCATAAATATGACAGAAATTGAGATACGAGGTAAATTATCAAAAGATAAATTTGATGAGCTATTTAAGCTCCTGTCTGATCGTGGTGAAATTGTCGACCATTACCATCGTCTCTCAATCGATTTATCTCCCGGTTTTGATCCAGTTACAAAAACCTGGAAAAATAGTAGTGGGACTGATATTAGACTAAAGAAAAGTGACGAAAAAGAAAAGTTGTCGGTAAAAATGGGTAGTTTTCATGAGAAAGAAAGAAAAGAAGTTGAAGTTAAATTGCAAACAGGACAGTTTTTGTCTGCCTTGGATTTCTTGGAAGCACTGGGTTACAACTCTGGCATGATTTATTATTGGGAAAGCTGGGAATTTAATTACCAAGGCGTGGAAATTAAATTGTCAAAATATACCGATGACTACCACACTTTCGAAATTGAAGCAAAAGAAAACACAGATATTGACGCTGTTGCCAAGGAATTTGCATTAGTTTCTTATTCGCAGGAAGATTATCGAAAAGCCATTGAGTGGGAAAACCAAAATATTCATAAAGTATATTCGAGGGAAATAGTCGAAAAAATTTTTATTTCTTCTTTTTAAAAAATGACTGAATTCCTACCTATCCTAGCCGAACTTTCTATTACCGATTTTCAGAAAAGTCTTCAGTTTTATGTAGATATAATTGGTTTTAAAGTCGAATACCAAAGACAAAATCCCAATTTCGCTTTTCTTTCATATAACGGCAGCCAAATAATGATTCAGGAATTAAGGCCTGGCGAGATAGAACTTGAAAAATTAGAGTATCCTTTCGGCCGGGGTATTAACTTTCAAATTGACACCAAAAGTGTACAAGCGATAATTGATTCTCTTGAGAAAAATAATTATCCAATTAAAAGAGGTATTAAAGACAGTTGGTATAAAGCAGACAACAAATCATACGGCTGTCGAGAGATTCTAGTACTAGATCCTGACGGGTATCTATTAAGGTTTTCAGAAGAATTGGGTGAAAAAGACACTGAATAAAATCACCTATTACAGGTTAATTTAGTGATAAATGTTGAAATTTGAGGATATTTAACAACAGGTTAGGGGTTATTTGATATAACGACAGGGTCGCACGGCACAATAAAAGTCTGGCGGAAGAGGGGGGAGTCGAACCCCCATGCCCATTACTGGACGCGGGTTTAGCAAACCCGGGCCTTACCATTCGGCGCACCCTTCCATTTGGTATTGCTATTTTAGCATTTATGTACAAAATGCTTTATCATATTTTATGGCGGAAAAAAAGTTAGATACGACTGAGGCAATTGATTTAAACGAAGAAAAAATATTATTTGAATGGGAAGCGCCAGAAAGGGTCTATCAACAGCGAACCAAAGATTTTTGGGTAACCGCAATTTCAATTTTGGTGTTGTTATCGGTAATTTTAATTTTTATAAAAGAATATTTTCTAATAATGGCCCTGATGGCAGTTTTGTTCTTATATTATGCCTTGTCGACAGTAGAGCCGGGAAAAATCAAAAATAAAATAACCAATTGGGGAATATATTTTGGAGAATTACGTTATTCATGGAATGTTTTTGAAAAATTTTGGTTTAAAAAAAGCATGTCCACATCAACTATCAACTTTGGAACATCATTGAAATTCCCTCGAGTAGTAACGATGGTTATAAATCCAACAGATGAAGACAAAATAAAAGATATTTGTGTTAAGAGAATTCCTCTCTTAGAAAGTCCTCCTACCTTTGTGGATAAATT
>JAGOPG010000026.1 GCA_017992115.1 Candidatus Shapirobacteria bacterium
TCAACGAAATAGTTTATTCAATTGATCCATATTTTTCTTCATTGTCCTATAGCCTATTTCTACATATTCTTTGGCTTTTACAAAATCCAGTACATTAATATTTTCGACATCGGGTAAAATGACCAGATCGGCTTTCTTAATTGCTTTTTTTGATAAATTTGAAACAGCTACCTGCATAGAGTCAAAAGCTATCCGAGCCAATCCGGCTTTTTTTAACTTTGAAAAATCCTTGGGAAATAAATTTTTATACAATGCCACGGCAACTATTGGTTGTTTTTCATTTTTTTCAATTTCGTCAACTGGAACTGGATCAATCGCCCCTCCATCAATTAGCAGCATTCCCTTATATTCAACGGGAGAAAAAATAGCTGGAATTGCACTGGAGGCAGAAATGGCTGTAACCAAGGGTCCGCTATTAAAAACATATTTTTCTCCACTAACTAAATCACTGGCTACTGCTCTAAAGGGAATTTGAGTATCTTCAACATTTTTAATGGGCAAAATTTTTTTTAAAAAGTTATGATAATTATTCCCATAAATTAAAGCACTTTTTCTAGGTCTTTCCAGAATAATTTTTGATAATTTGCGATACGACAAGCTATAAACAATCTCTTCTATCCATTTGACGTCGGGTTTTCCAGCATACAAACCACCGATTAAAGCTCCAACTGACGTTCCCGCTATCTGAGTAATCTCAAAACCGGCTTCATTTAAGGCTTTGATTACTCCAAGGTGTGCCAAGCCTTTGGATCCACCAGCTCCCAAAACTAAACTTATTTTTCGTTTCATCTGTTTACTATATCATATTAGCAAAGTAAACACTTGACAGCTAGCAGTTAAAATACTATACTGATAATGATTATAAATTTATATAAGGAGTTTATATGCACTACTATCCATTTAAACCATTAACAGATTTAAAACCTCTATTTTGGGATGATGAAGACTGGACAGAATTAAAATCAACTGAAGGACTAAACGTTTATGAGGAAGGAGACAAAGTAGTTGTCGAAGCCTCTGTCCCTGGTATCAAAGCTGACCAAGTCAAGGTTACCTATGAAGATGGTGTTCTTCGTGTATCAGCCAGTTCTAAAGATGAGAAAAGCCGAAAAGAAGGCAAGAAAATAATCCATCAATGGAACAAGGTTTCTGTTTTTGAATACACCACTTATTTACCTCGTCCAATCGATGAAAAGAAATTAGATGCTCAGCTTAAAGACGGCGTTTTGACTATTTCTGCGCCTATTAGTGAAGCTGCCAAAGCCAAAGAAATTACTGTTAAATCTGGCTAAGTTCTTTTACGTCCCGGGGAGTCAGTTCTTTATACTCTCCGGGATTTAAATTGCCCAAAAATAATTTTCCAATCCTGATTCTTTTAAGTTTAATTACCCTCAAGCCCGCCAACCAACACATCTTTCTGATTTGCCTTTTTTTACCTTCATACATCACTATCCTCATTTCATTTTTTCTATACCAGATAATTTTATTTGCTCCGGTATTAATCTTCTTTACATTAATTTCTCGGTCACAAGTAACTTCATATTCTTTTTCCAAATGAAATCTAGGATGGGTGAGTTTTAAGGTCAAATCACCATCGTTTGTGAGAATCATCAGCCCTTCAGAATCAATATCCAATCTGCCCACTGGATATAATCTATTTTTACTTTTTACTAATTGAAGTACATTTTTTCTTCCAAATTCATCGCTAACTGTGGAAATATATCCTACCGGTTTATAAACTGCAAAATACTGTTTTTCTTCACTCCTACCTATCGGCTTTTCGTCAATAAAAACTTTGTCTCTTGCCCCGACTTGATCGCCTAATTTAGCCACTATTCCATTTATTTTCACCCGGCCTTCAGCAATAATTTTATCAGCCCCCCGTCTTGATGCCACCCCACTTTGGGCTAAAAATTTATTTAAACGCATAAGCCGATTATATCTTTTCTGGCGCAATAAAATATTTTTAATTGTAGAAACGTGCCATTGGCGCGTCTCTACATCGTAACGTGTCTCTATTTCTTAATAATAATTGTTTTTTTCTATATAATATTTTAATGACTGATAAATACTCCGCTCTTTGGGTGTCTCATTCCTCTATTAGTGCCTTTTTAGAATGTCCTCGTTCCTATTACCTTAAAAATGTTTACAGAGATCCGCAAACTCACCATAAAATAAAAATTGCCTCTCCTCCACTAAGTCTCGGTCAGGCGGTTCACGAAGTCATTGAATCGCTATCTGCCATCAAAACTAACATTCGCTTTAACAAATCACTTTTAGACAGATTTGAAGATTCCTGGAAAAAAGTATCTGGGAAAAAGGGTGGTTTTTTAGACGAAAGCACCGAATCTCAATATAAGCAACGAGGTCAATTGATGATTAATCGAGTTCAAAAAAATCCCGGTCCTTTAGGTGAATTATCCATCAAAATTAACCAGGAATTACCCCATTATTGGCTTTCTGAAAAAGACAACATCATCTTATGTGGCAAAATTGACTGGCTTCGCTATTCTCCTGATACCAACACTGTCGATATTATCGATTTTAAAACTAGTCGTTATGAAGAGGGTAAAGAATCACTCCAGTTGCCCATATATCATTTATTGGTCAAAAATTGCCAGCATCGTGAGGTAAACATGGCCTATTACTGGTACTTGGAAAATAACGATGAACTGACCCCGAAAGAACTACCTGATTTAGTCGAATCAGAGGCAAAGATTATGAAGATTGCTAAACGAATCAAACTCCAACGTTCTTTAGAAAAGTTTGATTGTCCTGTCGGTGAGGCAGGCTGTCGTTATTGCCTTCCTTATGAGCGGATTTTAAAAGGAGAAGGGGAGTTTGTGGGTAATGATGAATTTGGTGCCGATATCTATATTTTAGATAAAACAAACAAAAACGAGGAAGATTCGAAAATACTTTAAGTATTGGGGTTTCGGCTAGCGAAACCCCTACATACAGAAATAATGATCATGAACCATCGTCACTCAATCCGTTTTCAAAAACTTGATTATAGTTTGCCAAATAAATTTTTTGTTACTATTTGCGCCCTAAAACACGGTAGTTATTTTGAAAAATATCCTGAACTGACTGAAATTGTAAGAGATGAAATAATAGAAATTCAAAAATATTTTCCAAATATAAATATTACAAATAGTGTAATTATGCCTAATCATATGCATTTAATTATTTCAATAAATAAAAAAGTAAAGGGGGTTACTTTAGGAAAAATAATTAATGTATTTAAAGGTAGAACAATTAATAAATGGTTAAAAACAATTCAAAAAAATAAAATAAATGAAATTGCATGTATTTGGCAAAGAAATTATTTTGAACACCGAGTCAGAAATAGCAATGAATTAATTAAATATCAAAAATATATTAAATTAAATCCAATTCGTTGGCAGCAAGATAGGTATAATCCCCTTAATCTAAAATGTAAGGGCTTCGCTAGCCGAAGCCCAAAATTTTTTTAAAACAACCCCATTTGCGGCAATTCTGTTTTTTCAGGATAGGAGAAATCTACTTCCAATTCTCTTAGTGTATTCCATTTATCCCTGTATTTTAATTTTTTATTTTTTAATCCAAAATCATATACCTCTTTGGTCACAATGACATCCATCTCGCAATATTTTTTAAGTTTTGAGAGAGATTCATTTGATTGTTCTTGCCAATAATCTACGGCGTTTAGACCATTATCGATTTTGCCATGTCCCAGTGTTTCATTGGCTACGGCGTTTAGACTGAGCCTGAATCCTAGACTATTTCTTATATGGTCCATGATGTCGAAGTGATTTAATTTTTTAAAGTCATAGGGCGCCAAAGGCACCAACGCCGGGACATCAAAATGGAGACTGTTAAAACCGATAATCCGACTAACGTTAGTAAATACTGGCCACATTTTATCAAAATCTTTTTCAAAAAAACTTTCTACTTTTCCACTAATTTCCTCTAAATCTTCATTTAGTTCTCTTTTGTAAATCGATACTATTGATACCCCCAAATCTGCTGGATTACTACCTTTGATATCATCAAAAATTTTCTTAGTTTCTATATCAAAAACAATCTCTCTGAAAGTCATAAAAATGAGCTTATCACTTACTCGGTAAAATTTCCAAAACCAATGGAATCAGCCACTCTTTGAATATTCAAAAGATTCCCGGGAAAAACACTATTTTCCCCAAATTTATCGTTAATTTTTTGGGCTATTTCACTTTTTTCCCATAGTTTTTCCCTAATTCCAAAAATATCTTCTTGCCAATATCTAGGGCAAAGATGGTCTATGACTACCACTACTTTTTTAATTTCACCCCTAAATTCCCCAATCCGGCTATAAAAACTTTCAAATATTTCCCAACCATTAGTCATCACCTCCTCACTTTTCAACCGACCTTCAATCTGTATGTCATCTCCTCCTGCCCACCAGACAACCCTTTTTGCCCCCTGTTTTTGTCTTTTAGCTCTTCTACCTACCTTTAGGCATAATTGATAAAATATTGCCACCAATTCATCCCTATTTTTCGCTGGTATTTTCAATGTCACTATCGACGAAAAGCTTTTTTTCTTTTCTTTTTTTTCTTCGTCAATTTCAAAACCTCTCAACCTCCAGTACCAATAATCTGCCCAAATTGAGTGAAAAATACTTCTCAATTCCTGTCGGCCGCAATTATAAAAATCGTTTACTTTTAAAATATTATTAACTTCTAATTTACACTTACTTTTAAAGGCAATTCCCGGCAAACTTTCCAGTTCCAATTTTTGATAAATTTCTTCAAAATTATTTTTGTCAATTTTCACCAAACCATCGGGCTTTATTAAGTTTGATGCCAACTTTGCCAAGAAAAAATTGGGGGCAATACCAATAGATACCGTTATCCATTCGCCTACCTTGTTTTTAATTTCTGCTTTGATATCTTTAGCCTTTTTCCATAAATCACCATCAATTCCATTAAAATTTATAGCAAATTCATCAATTGATCGGGGATTTACCCTAGGACTAAAATTTTCCAAAATTTTTCTAATTTCTTTGTGGACAAAACGATATTTCGGAGGATCTGGAGTAATGACGATTATATTTGGACAAATTTTTTTGGCCTCTGCCACCTTCCAGCCAGTTTTAATTCCCAGATTTTTTGCCTCTTTTGAAGCCGCCAAAATACAACTATGATCACATTTATATGCCGCCACGGCTACCTCTTTTCCCCTTAAGAGGGGATTGGCCTGTTGTTCGATTGTTGCAAAACAGGAATTAATGTCCAAAAACATTTTATGTGGAGCCTCTGAATTAAAATCGCTTTCACTCAGGTAATCCATCAGATATTTCCTCCAATTTCCAAATTAAACTATCAGCTTCCAATATTAATTTGAAACACAGCCCCCCTCCGGAAACAAAGAAGATGTGATACAACTTTTGTCCCTTTTTCTGCTTATAATACATCCCCAGTTTCTCTATTAAATAATCCCTATTATTCCAATTTATTTTATTTACGCTTAATTTCTTTTTATCCCCCCAGAATTTACTTTCTACCGAAACTATTTTGTCTACTTTTTCCCTCATACTCTATATTAACCGAATAAAACCCGAAACTACAAGAGGGAAAATATACCCAAAATTTCTATGTTAAGATAAAGAAATTCAATTATGAATCGCAAGGAACCTTGGCAAACTATTTCTTCAAGACTTGTTTACCAAAACAAATGGATGAGTTTTTATGAAGACAAAGTAATAAGGCCAGATGGCAATGAGGGTATTTATTCTTATCTGAGCAAAGAAGTTGGTGTTTTTGTCTTAGCTAGAGGTGCCAATAATTTCTTTTATTTTATCCGAGAATATCGTTATCCTGTCAAAGGCTATGTTTATCAGGTTCCCGGTGGTGGTATTGGCAATCAAACTGATTTGGCAGCCGCTAAAAAAGAGTTACTAGAAGAAACCGGACTTATTGCCAAAAGATGGCATTCTTTGGGTTGTTTTTATATAGGTCCCGGACATGAAGATTTAATTGCTCATTCCTTTTTGGCTACCAACATCATCAACGAAAATCAAGCAAATTTTTTCCATCAGGAGGGCAATGAATCGATCGACAGAATTATTAAATTATCATTACCTCAGGTTAGGGAATATGTTTCTACTGGAAAAATAAATTGTGGTATTACTCTGGCTACCTGGTCCAGATATCAAAACTCTAAATACTTTCAAAATACCCCCTAATTATATATAATTTCTATTCGATGCCCCGTTCACTTTACGACAATCCGTTGCTCCACAAATTTCTTTCCCAGATTGATTCCAATATTAAACATTTTGGGGTGAATCGTTCTTTTGCCGATATTGCCCGTCGTACCAATCGCAATTTTATTGTCAATTTACCCTCATCTACCAAAAAATCTTTTAAAAAAGATCCTGTCATTTTAATCTGTAATCACCCAAATCAGCTCGAAGTTTTCCTTCTTATAGGGGCTCTTCCCCACCGCCCTAATACTTTTCTCATGGCTATAAACAATCTTTTATCAATCATTCCTTCTTTCGATAAGCACATTATTCCGCTATTCATCGGTTATCGTTCGGCCTCCAATTCTAAATTTGATTGGAAAACCGCCCTTATAAATTCAATTCATTATTCTCCCTCTTTTTCCAAAGAAGAATCTCATAAAAAAAATATCAATAATGTAAAACTGGCCGCCAAAAAAGTTGATCAAAATTCTACCGTCATCATTTTTCCTGCAGGTGGCAGTAAAAATGGTCGTGATTTTTATTCTGGCGTTGGCTATTTGATTAAAAATGTCAAAAAATATCGTCAAGCAAAAATAGTTTTTGCCCATGTTACTGGTACTTCTATTTTTGATGCCCTACGTTTCAACCCCCATTTAAGTAAATTTTTTCCTGATATTAAATTTGAATTCTCTTCCCCTTTACCCTTATCTGCTTTTAGATCTCAAGAACCCAAACAAATTACTGCTCAGCTTCAATCAGAGTATGATAAATGGTCTCTCCCTTTTTATACTGTCCCTAAAAGCACTTCTTGGGCCTTATATTTTCGCTCTTTGCTATTTTTCCTTCTATTTCGGGGGTATTAACTATATCAGGCTTCACTTGTAGTGTTTTAAGCGGGCATGCCCGCCGTAGCTTCAGCGTAGGCGGGGATTGACACAATTTCGTTCATAGGACGATCAGCCTTTGGCTGAGGCTAGCGTACAATTAATTATGTTTTATGTTTATTTTTTAGAGAGTCTAAAGAACGGGAAAATATATGTCGGCCAAACCAGTAAAACTCCTGGAGAAAGATTAAAAGAACACAATCTTGGTACCAATAAGTGGACAAGAAATAATAGACCCCTAAAACTTGTTTATTACGAATCATATCTCTGTGAGGAAGATTCCAAATTAAGGGAAAAATTTTATAAGATGGGCTTTGGTAAAATGATTAAACAAGTTATAATAGACACACTCCACAAAGGTAACAAGTCTATTTAAATGAGACTAAACGTCGGAGTTGGCGCAATTTCGTCCATAGGACGATCAGCCTTTGGCTGAGGCTAGCGCTCCAACTCTCAACATCGGGGATTGGCGCAATTGGCTAGCGCGCACGCATGGGGTGCGTGAGGTTGCAGGTTCGAATCCTGTATTCCCGAC
>JAGOPG010000027.1 GCA_017992115.1 Candidatus Shapirobacteria bacterium
CTGTACATATTAGTACCACATAATCAAACATGACCACCGACAAAATTGCCATTTTAGCCCAACAACCTCAAAAATTATTCCACACCTCTGACCTAAAAATTCTCTGGAATATTTCCAATCAAAACACATTATATAAAACAATTGCAAGATTAATTAAAAAAAAGAATATTTTTCCGATTCAAAAAGGTTTGTACAGTATCGTTCCTATAAATCAGCTAGATCCACTTGAAATAGGATTTAGAGCCATAAAGACTTTTAGTTACCTGAGCACCGAGTCAGTTTTGGCAAACAACGGCTTAATCAATCAAATACCTTCTAAAATAACCTTTATTTCCCAAAAATCAGCCAATTTTATAATTAATAATACCTACTATTCAGTCAGGCAGTTAAAAGCATCATCATTGCACAATCCAATTGGCATAAAACAAAATAATCTTGGTATTTTTGTAGCTACAATCGAAAGAGCTGTAGCCGACATGCTCTATTTTCAACCAAAATATCACTTTGACAACGATGGAAAAATTGATTGGACACTAGTTAAAAATTATCAAACACAGCTAGGCTACCTATGATTACCCTCCGCCCTCAAGATACTGTTCATAAAGCCCACTTACTTCGTGTGTTGACTGAAATTGTCGACAACCAAATCTTGTCCTCATCTTTGTATTTTAAGGGGGGCACCTGTGCTTCGATGATAGGAATTCTTGATAGATTTTCAGTTGACCTAGACTTTGATCTAAAAGCAAAAAGTGATGAAAAAGAAATAAGATCTGAATTTCATAAAATATTTAAAAAACTTGGATATGAGATTGATCAAGAAAGTAAAAAAGCTCTAGAGTTTTTTTTGAAATATCCATCTCCTGCAAATGATCGTAATACTTTAAAAATCGATGCTTTAAATTTTATAGTCAAATCAAACACTTATCGGCCAATATTTTTAGCCGAGATAAATCGGACAGTCAATTGTCAGGATGAAGAAACAATTTTTGCCAATAAACTTGTCGCTGTAAAAGATAGGTTTGATCATAAACAAAAAATTGCCGGTCGCGATATCTATGATATCCATCATTTTTTTAGTCTCAACCTCAACTATAACCATAAAGTCGTTGTAGAAAGAAGCAGAATGTCTGTTTTAGAATATTTGATTTTTCTCCGAGATTTTATAGAAAAAAATGTTACCCAAACATTACTTGATCAGGATTTAAATACCTTATTGCCTGTTGCAACATTCAGTAAAATCAGGAAGTATTTAAAAAATGAAACAATAATGTTTTTAAACAACGAAATTAGTCGCCTCCGGTCAAAAGAAAACTAAAAAATTTAATTAACTCTCAATAGCATCATCTGCCAAGGGAAAGGATATTTTTTATCAAGAATAATAAAATCACTAGACTTAATAAGTTTCTTAAAAGCAGATATAGACCAATGATTGATATGACCGGGAGTATTTCCAAAATCTGAAAGGTATTTTCCCCGTGCCATATTCAACATCCGCCATATAGGTTCATTTGGAACTGATACCAAGAGATATTTATTTGAAATTCTATATAACTCCTTTAATGCTTTCTGAAAATCTTCTACATGCTCGAGCACTTCACAACAGATTACTAAGTCAAATTGTTTATCTTTAAACTTACTTAAATTCTCAGCATTCTGAACACTAAAACCAACCTTCTTAAATTTAATATAATTTTTTGCTTTTTCTATTTCATTTTCAGACAAGTCAGTAGCCCAAAATTTTGCCTTCGGAATCTTATTAGAAATGTTTTTAAGTAGTTCACCCTCACCTACACCCACCTCAACCACGGACTTTATGTTCTTCAAATCAATCTCGTTTAACAATTTATCGATAGAATCTAAAAAATTAGACATCAATAATTTTGAAATGGGATTTTTTGAATTATATTTATCCTCAAAGTTTCCCTCCACAAAATCAGTCATTCTTTTTCTTCGCCAACACTAAATTTCTAGAATATAAAATTATTTGTAAAAATCCGGTCATCAGGAAAACCAAGTCAGACCTGACCAAAGCATAAATCAAAGTCATTACTGCTCCGGCTAAACTTAAATACCAAAAAATATGAGGGATCACTGTTTTCTTGGCTTTTTCCGAATAATACCATTGAATAATAAACCGACCAAAAAACAATCCCTGAGCCGCCATTCCCCACAAAGTCCAAAAATCAATCTTAAAGTTATTTAACATTATTTTTTTTATCTTTTAAAATTTTTTCCATTAAATTCCGATTGACACTAATTAAATCAGCTAGTATCCCTAGAGCCAACATTTGAACTGAAGCCACCATAAAGGCAGAACCTATTACCAATGATTGAATATGTCCGCTTGCCTCTGATGGGACAAATAAATAAAAATACATAAACCTGAGCATAAAAAATAAAGCTGGCATTGCCAAAAAAGAACCAATAATTAGAAAAACCTTAAAAGGTTCATAGATAGAAAACAATCGGATTAGATTAACTGCTGATTTACGTACATGTTCCCATGTATTTTTAAACAGTCTCGATTTTCGGGTAGGCTTATTGGTTTTAATCGGAATCGATACAACTTTCAAACCTTTTTTTCCTGCCTGAACAATCGTGTCAATACAATAGGAAAATTTAGTCAATACATTTAATTCTAAAAGTGCTTCTCTGTTATATGCCCTAAATCCTGACACCGCATCAGGAACATCTGTTTTCGACAAGTAACGGACTACACTTGAACCAAAACTTTGAAGTCGTTTCTTGTTAGCGGAAAAATGTTTTACAGTTTTAGTTTGTCGATCACCAATCACTATATCTGCTTTTCCCTTTAAAATTGGCTCCACCAGATCACTAATATATTTTCCCGGATACTGATTATCACCATCAGTGTTTATTAAAATGTCAGCCCCGTTTTTTAACGCTACCTCTACCCCATCCGCAAAAGACATCCCCAAACCCTTGTTTACTTTATGTTTAATTATCCTATCTACTCCAAATTTTTTAGCTACTTTAATAGTATTATCAGTCGAAGCATCGTCAATTATTTGAATTTCAATTTTATCAATTCCTTTAATTTTTTTAGGAATTTGAGACAGAACGCTTGGCAGATTTTCTTCTTCATTCAGGCATGGAATTTGAACTACCAGTTTCATGATTAATTCTACCAGCTAAATCTTCCAAAAATTATTTTTAGTTTCTGGCCTTCATATCCCAAAAAATTACTATCAACTTCCTCATAAATCTTATAGTTTCTACTAATTAAATTTTCCTTACATTCCTTATAAAATGCGTTCAAACCTGTTTCAGCCGCAATAGTAACAAAATTGAATGACTCACCAGAGTTATACTTTGAGAAAAGTTCTTTGGACTTGTCAACATAAAACTGATTATCAGTCATCATTTTGTAAGCTCTGTTATCAATATTCACTACGGGTAAATTCTCAAAATCAGACAAAACTAAATAACTCATATTTGGCGAAGCACAATTCAAATATACCTTTGGCTGATATTTATTGATCAAAGCCTCATCAACATTAATCTTTTTAATATTAAAATTATCCCATTCCTTAGGATAACTTAAACGGTTATAAAAAAATCCTGGTCTAAAACTAATATCGTAGGCTAACGATAAATTTACTATTCTCTTATTTTGCAAAAGTAGGATAAAAGACAAGGGAATTATTACAACATATTTTTTCATCCCTTTTAATTTAGTCAACCAAATAAATATAATTAAGGCACCAAAAAATTCTAGAAAAATAGCATAACGAAGATATCCAAAAACCCAAGACCATACTTCATAGGAAAATAAATATAAGAGTGATAATTTTAGTAATTTTTTATCCTTTTTATAAATTGACCAGGCTATTACCAAAAATATTAATCCAAAATATATGTTGATTTTATAATCGTGAAATAGATCATGAACTTGACCTAACTTCTGAGGTTTACCCACAGACACAATACCCCAAAATATTTTATCCACAATTGTATCTCCGCCGGATTTATCTTGAGTAAAATTACCTCCAGTCGGATAATATTCCGACATAAAAATAGCATTGTAATAGGGGAAAACCGGATTTCCTGTTAATTTAAAATTTTTATAAAAAGTCGATAAACTAATTGATAAAATAATAAATCCTGACAATAATATTTGACCAATTTTATTCTTCAAAGATAATTTCTTATCATTCCATAAAATAAAAAATAAATAGACAAAATAAGGCAATAAAAAATAAGCTCCGGTCATTTTTCCAAGAAACAAAATACCCATCGACAGAGAGCTCAGAATTACATCCCAAGTCATTTTACTCTTTTCGTATTTAAGTAAAAAATACAGTCCCAACAATGTCCAAAATGCCACTTGGATATCGACATAAAAAGTAGCAATTTGTAAGAATGCCTCAAAAGAGAAAAAAATATTTACTAAAAATAAAGCTCCCCACCACTGATCAATTATTTTATATTTTGGTTGGTATAAACGGAATATTTTATAAATAACGAAAACCGATAAATATAAAAAAATCAAAGAAGAAATTGAACCTAATCTATAACCAAACAAGTTGGTTAAAATATATCCGGGAATATCAAAAATAGGAGAAAAATTATGGATACCCGTCGGAAAAAATTCAAACTTATTATTGTAAGTTTCTATACCTCTTTGACCTAAAAATAAATGATAATTTAAAGAATCATAGGAGACATCCGGAATTAAAAACCGGTTTAAAAATAAAAATAAAGGAATTAACAGGCAAAAACTAATCAAAATAACATTACCTATTTTGACGACTTTCTTCATCTCCCAACCGAAACATAGTTAAAACCCAAATCTTTCATCTTCTTTTGATCAAACAAATTTCTACCATCTACTATATTTGGTGATTTCAAATATGATTTTACTTTCTCTAAATCTGCTTCTTTAAATTGCTTCCATGCAGTCGTTATTACCAAACATTCGGCATCTTTTAAACACTCATACATATCGGAAACAATATTTAAATTCGGCAAAATCTTTTTTGCATTATCACCGGCAATAGGATCATAAGCCACCAACTTCACATCCCTATCTTCTAGCTGTTTTATTATAGTCAGGGCAGGGGATTCACGGACATCATCAGTCTCAGGCTTAAAAGCCAAACCCCACAAAGCAATTTTTTTACCATTCAAATCTTCACCTAATATTTTTTGAATCTTGGCCAAAAGTGATTTTTTTTGAGCTTCATTGGTCGATTCTACCGAATCCAATATTTCAAAACCGACACCATATTCATTGGCAGTTTGTATTAACCCTTTTACATCCTTGGGAAAACAAGAACCCCCATAACCCACACCAGCCGTCAAAAAAGCATAAGGACCAATTCGCTTGTCCATCCGCATCCCCCGGGAAACTTCAGTCACATCTGCTCCAACTTTTTCGCAAATATTGGCTATATTGTTGATAAAAGAAATCGAAGTCGCCAAATAGGCATTTGAGGCGTATTTAATTAATTCTGCGTTTTTGACTGTAGTCAGCACTCTTTCACCACCCAAATTTTCATAAATAGAAAGCATAATCTCCTCAGCTTTTTTACTTTCAAAACCAATCACAATTCTATCCGGATTCATAAAGTCTGCCACCGCATCACCCTCTTTCAAAAACTCAGGGTTGGAGACCACTTCAAAATCACCCTGATAATACATGGAAATTGTCCTCCCCACTACATCTCCCGTACCTACCGGCACTGTCGACTTGTCCACTATCACCTTATAACCATTCATAGATTTTGCAATGTCCTCTGCCGCCTTTTTTACATAGTCTAAATTTACCGAACCATCGGGCAAAGATGGAGTACCCACCGCTATAAAAACCACTTCTGATTCTTCTACAGAACTTTTGGTATCAGTGGTAAATTTTAAAGCACCTGATTGATAATTTTTGTCCACAATTTTATCTAGGCCCGGTTCATAAATAGGAATAATTCCTTTTTTTAAATTTTCAATCTTTTGGGTATCGATATCAACACAGATTACATTATGGCCAATATCGGCAAGGCATGCGCCGGTAACCAAACCCACATAACCAGTACCTATAACTGTTATTTTCATATATTGTTATTAGAATTTATAAGCTGTACAGCTTTTTTATGCCAATTCCAGGCATCTATAATAATTTTTTCCAAATCTGCATTTTCCCCCTTCCACCCAAGCTCTTTTTGAGCTTTATCGGATGAGGCAATCAAAATTGGAGGATCTCCGGGGCGTCTCTCTACTTCTACTACTGCAAAATCTACTCCCGTCACTTTTTTAACCATATTGATTACTTCACGAACAGAAAAACCACGTCCATTTCCCAAATTAAAAATATTAGACTGCCCACCACTTAAAAGGTATTTTAAGGCCAAAATATGAGCCGAAGCCAAATCGACCACATGAATATAATCGCGCACACAAGTGCCATCCTCAGTCGGATAATCAGTACCAAAAATTTTAATATTTTCTCTCCTGCCAATGGCTGCGTCTAAAACTAATGGTATCAAATTGGCGCTACTACCCGGCCATTCTCCAGTTTCTGCTTCAGGCTCGGCTGCACAAGCATTAAAATAACGCAGAGCCACATATTTAAAATCATAAGCATGGCTATAATCTTTCATTATTTGCTCCACCATGGCTTTGTTCCAACCATAGGGACTAATGGGAGATAGGGGGTGACTTTCATCTATGGGATTATATTTTGGCTCTCCATACACTGCTGCCGATGAGGAAAAAATAAATTTATTTACCCCCTTTTCCCTCATAACCTTAAATAAATTTAAGGTATTGGCCACGTTATTTAAATAATATTTTTCCGGCTCAACTACCGATTCTCCCACTGCCTTTAAAGCCGCAAAATGTAGCACTGCCTCGATAGGATATTTATCAAAAACTTCTCTTATTTGCTCAATATTTCCCAAATCTCCCTCAAAAAATTCTCCCCATTTTACCAGCTCTTTTTTCCCCGTTGATAAGTTATCAAAAACTACTGTTTTGAAACCAGCC
>JAGOPG010000005.1:0-26759 GCA_017992115.1 Candidatus Shapirobacteria bacterium
GTAACAACGAGGACGAGATTATTATTCGTCGTCCCGCCTCATCGGCGGGTTGCCGAAGAGGCAACTAATGGTAGGACATTGCGCTCTGAACGCAAGAATTGTGGTTCGAATCCATGCGGGGTAACAGAAAAAGGGTTTATTTTGTTATCATATTTTCATGGAGAGAATTCGGAAGGGAAAAATTGTAGCGACAATAGGGCCGGCTACTGAGGAAAAAGATGTTTTAACAGCTCTAGTGGAAAATGGAGTAAATGTTTTTAGATTAAACACAAAATATAACGATAGAGAATGGCATAACAAAGTAATTCGTAATATTAGAAGTTTGCCTCAAAAAGTTCCCATACTTCAGGATATCCCCAATTTAGATTTTGAAATTTTTGAGGAAGCAGATATAGTGGCTTTATCTTATTTGAAAAATGCTGAAGAAATAAAAAGAGTTCAACAAAGGTTAGAAAAACGAGGACGACATTTGCCAATTGTAGCTAAAATTGAAAATGAATATGCATACAAAAATATAGAATCAATAGTCAATATTGCAGATGGTATTATGGTGGCTAGAGGTGATTTGGGCAAGAATGTGGCTATCGAAGAATTGGCGGTATTACAACAAAAAATTATTGATGAATCCAGAAGACAGCATAAGGCGGTTATAGTAGCCACAGAAATGTTACTGTCGATGACTAAAAATCCAAAGCCGACTCGAGCAGAAGCCTCAGATGTTGCTCATGCCCTCTTTGATGGAGCCGATGCAGTAATGCTATCGGAAGAAACAGCTATAGGAAAATATCCCAAAGAATCGGTTAAAACCATGAGCCAAATTATCGCTTATAGCGAAAGACATGGTGATATCAAAATAATTGAAAGTAAGATTAATAACGCTTCAGATAGCTTGTTGGCAGCTGCAGAGGCAGTGAGTCGTTATACTGATTTAATTGTTATTTTTACTAAATCAGGACTTTCGGCAAGAAAATTAAGTGAACGACGCTTGAATCAAAATATCATTGCTATAACTGACGAAAAAAATGTGGCTGATAATTTATCTTTATCATTCGGAATAATTTCCTATTTTAAAAAATTTGAGAAAGAAAAATTTGACCGTAGAACAGACATATTAAGAGAATTAATAAAAAACGGTTTAGTTGCGAAGGGGCAAAATGTACTTATTATTCACGGCAATAACTGGCTAAAAAGCGGGACCTTAAGTAGCTTGAGCTTGGTAAAAAGTTAATTTTTGTAGTAGGAGCGTATCTGAAAAAGAAAATAGAGTTGAATTGCTCCATTAATAATTAGAGCCCCTAAATTAAGACGTAGCATGTTGGCAACCATGTAAATTAAAGCAGCATAAAACAGATATAACCATGATTTGCGAGTTTTCTTAAATAATCCGGGTATTGCCATGGCAGTAAAAACTAGACTTAACAAGGATAATACCACGGCAATATTGAAGAAAGAAAATAAGGCAACGAAAGAAAGACTAATTATTACTGGAATGTAAATCAGTAGGGAGATTAAAGAAAAATATGGACCATACTTAACAATAAAGTCCTTAACACTTTTGGGTAATGCTGGAGCCTTTACCTCAAAAATATCACTTAACATTTTTTCAGTGTCTTTGAGAAATTTTGATGATGTCATTATATTGATTTAATCATATTTCCTACACCTGTCAATTGAGCATCTCTAGCAACTTCATTACTAACTCTTAAAAGTGAGTCAAAGGTTCCTGCATCTTCCCAAAGTCCATCGAATATCTTTGCCTTAAGTTCCCCTTTTTCTAAATAATATTTTTGAAGATCGATAATCTCAAGCTCTCCACGGGAGGAAGGTTGGAGGTTTTTGACTGCAGATGTTACTTGCTTATCAAAAACATATAGCCCAACAACTGCGAAATCGCTTTTTGGTTGAGTGGGTTTTTCCTCGAGACTTATTACCTGTCCTTCTTTATCAAATTCAACTACACCGTAACGTTGTGGGTCTTTGACTTGATGAGCAAAGATTAGTCCACCGTTCGTAAAATCCTTGATATCTTGGGAAAAATCTTGTTTAAGGAAAATATTATCACCTAGTATCATGGTTACACTGTCGTCATCAATAAACTTTTCACCTAAAATAAAGGCATCGGGGAGACCCCGGGGTTCCTTTTGAACGATATAACTGAAATGAGCTCCAAATTCGGATCCGTCACCTAATAGGTTAAGAAATTGACCAGAATAATCTGGAGCAATAATAATTAAAATATCTTTAATCCCTGCTTTCAATAAAGTATTTAGGGGATAATAAATCATCGGCTTATCATAAACCGGCAAAAGCTGTTTGCTAGTAACCAATGTTAAGGGACGTAAGCGAGTGGCTCTACCCCCGGCAAGGATAATTCCTTTCATTACTTTTTTCTCCAAATAATTTTATTGTAAACCAACCAGTTCAAAGGGATGGTCAAGAGAAAAATAGCGATAATTTGATAAATAAGAAAATGATCACCAAAAAGATTAGTCAATAGAGCAATTATTAGAGAAGGAATCAAAATTCCTGTCACCAGTGAAGAGGCGTTAAAGGTTAAAAATTTCCCAAAAATTGATGAACCAGTAATTTTTTCCTTGGAAAATGTCCAAAGATTATTCCAGGTAAAATTAGAAATAATGGATAATTCTGCCGCTAAAGCATTGGCAAGACCATTGACAGTGCTTACTGAAACTATCCTTGGGGTGAGTAGGTTTTTGAAAATCCGGCCACCAATAATGTTGACCAAAAAACCAATACCACCGACAACAGCAAATTTTAGAAACTTTTGAGTAAATTCATCACGCCAGCGCATTTTAAAAGCAACCAAGAAAATATCTTTGGCAGTTTTAGATTCAATTTTAGATTCACCAGCATTACGGACATGAAATTCAAGTGGAATTTCTTTGAATTTTGCTCCCATTTTAAGGGTTTCATATAAAAGTTGGAGTTTATAGCCAAAACTTTTTGTAATTAAATGGCGAGAATAGTCCATGTCCATCTTGTCTATAAAACCTTTGACACGAGTTACTTTCAGGCCAGTGGTGGGATCAGTAACTTTAAAAAAATTTTTGAAAGGGAAAAACATAAGAAAACGGGCAGTAAATCCACCAACTTCAGAAAAGAAAACACGTTTAAAGCCCCATCCTTTGGGGTTGGAACCGCCTTTAATTTTTCTGGAACCAATGACATAATCATAACCCTCATCCATTGCCTGAAGCATGAGTGGAATAGTTTCCGGGGGATGTTGGAAATCGCCATCAAACTCAAATACATAATCGGCTTTTAATTTATCCATAGCATATTTAAATCCCTTTAGATAAGCTGCACCTATACCATCTTTACTTGTTTCGGTATAAAGGTAAACATCTTTATACTTTTTAGCCATTTTCTCAACAACTTTTCCGGTACCATCAGGAGAATTACCATCAACTACTAGTATTTTCATTTGCCATTTTTTGTCTAGTGAAGGGAAAGTTTTAGTGCAAAGATATTCGATCATTCTGCCGATATTTTCAGCCTCATTGTAGGTGGGAATAACAATAACTGCAGTTTCGGGTTTAGAATTGATAGCTTTTGCCATAAAAATATCTTAACACAATGTTAGAATAGGCTATGAATTTTGATATTTTGACCTTGTTTCCGGAGGTATTTGATGGCGTTTTTTCGAAGAGTATCATTGCCAGAGCGATAAAAAATAAAAAAATTAAAATTAATTTTCACAATTTAAAAAAATGGGCTTGGAATAATTATGGAGCAGTCGACGACAGACCTTATGGAGGAGGTCCGGGAATGTTAATTAGAGTGGACGTGGTGGACAAGGCGATAGAAGAAACAAGAAACAAGAAACAAGAAACAAGAATCATATTGATGTCGGCCAGAGGTAAAAGATTTACTCAAGCCGATGCCAAAAGATTATCAAAAGAAAAAAATATCATGTTAATATGCGGACATTATGAAGGTTTTGATGAAAGGGTATCTAAACTGGTAGATGAGGAAATTTCTATAGGTGATTATGTCTTGACGGGCGGTGAAATTCCAGCAATGGTAGTGGTAGATGCGATTTCACGATTGCTTCCGGGAGTATTGGGAAAAGATGAATCTAGCACGGAAGAGAGTTTTTCGAAAAAGGGCAAAATTGAATATCCTCAATATACACGACCAGCTGAATATAACGGTGAAAAGGTGCCGTCAGTTTTACTCTCCGGAGATCCAAAAAAAATTAAAGGGTGGCAAGAAAAGCATTAAAAACGATTTATAATAACAATTGCCAAGAGAGCAATTAAAAAATATTCAGCAATAATGGAAAGTTGTAATTCGCCTCGACGGGAGTGATGGTAAAGACTCCAAACAAAATAAAACGCGGCGAAGATATAAAGTAAAATTCTTTGGTGTAGGAGAGTGTAATTGGCTTTAAATACATAAAATAAAATAATTGTTATTACTACTCCAGTAGCCAAGATAATGTAACTGGTTGGATATTTTTTGATTTCTTTAAAGAGGATCATAAATTAGAAAATGGTTCCCGATTTTGAAGAAATTAACAGAAGCATGACGACCATTAAAAAAGCAATATGTCCAGCTGAAGAACCGGTGAAACGACGGGTATCACTCTTGAGAGTAAGGTAAGAATCAATTGCTAAAACTGCAATAATTATAGAGAAAAGGGTTAATCCAACAATTTTGCTAAGTGTTAAAGGGTTTATTTTTGGGACAGAAGGAGAAACACCGCTATCCCCTAAGGTAGAAGAATAATTGGGAATTGAGTAAACTTCTGCAGAATTTTTTTGATTAAAAGTGCTTTGAGCCGGAGTAGGAGAAGCGAAATGTTCCACTACTAAAGTAGTTTTAACTCCATTCAGTACTCCATCGACTACAGCAATGCCAATTTCCTGATAATCATTTTTGACAATATTATCCCGATGGGTTGGGGAATTCATCCAAGCTTTGAGTAATGTTTCTGTGTCATAAAAATCACGGGCTAAGTTTTCACCGGCAACGGTGTATTGGTAACCAGATTTTTTGAAAAATTCCCAAGGACTTACACCGTCCGGAGATATGTGAGCCCAGTAATCATTATTGAACATATCCTCAGCCTTGAGCTTGGCTGATTGAGATAAAAGTGAATTATATTTTAAAAGAGGTAAACCCAGCTTTTCTCTTTCTTTATTGGTTTGATCAAGTACCTTTTGAATGGTAATTTCCGATGAATAGCCCAATACCCCAGGGCGGATAATAGTAAGCGATTTGATAATTGATTGATTAAAAAGATAAAAAGCAATTATAAGACAGAGGAATGAAGGTTTGAGAAGTAAAGCCCGAAAATTATTCCCCTCTTGAGGAATTACGAGCAAAGAGAATATCCGTCTCATACTATTCAGTATAGACT
This sequence comes from Candidatus Shapirobacteria bacterium, assembly GCA_017992115.1. Classification (GTDB taxonomy): domain Bacteria; phylum Patescibacteriota; class Microgenomatia; order UBA12405; family UBA12405; genus UBA12158. The sequence goes on from JAGOPG010000005.1 coordinate 5,387, forward strand.
ATTTTTGGGCTCTTTTTATAGAAATAATTAAAGGCAATAAGAAAGAAAATAAAGGAGTGATAAAAATATAGTTAGTACTTTTACAGCTATATCTTGATAAATAATAATCGGTAACAAGGGCAATTGCAGAAGATAAAGCAATCAATGTATGATTTTTTAGAAAAAAGAGGTTAATAAAAAAGGATAGAATAAAAACAAAAGGAAATACAAATAAACAAGTAGAAGATTCACTTATTTCTTTGATGGGAAAATAATCCACATCCTGAGTTCCAAGAACCTGATTATGACTAAATCCAGCAGGCAAGGATGAAGACTCGGGTAGATAATCTTCTTTGGTTTTTATAGAAATTATTTTGGAAAATTGTCCGATAGAACAGCCATTGCCAATCATGATTTTAAAATAATAGGTGGTTCCGGAAAATAAATTGTTTATGGTATATTGACTTGTTCCTTTGGGACCAATATTGGAACTGGAAAATGTATCAGCTGAAGGATTTTCACTAAAACTAATAAGATGATATGTATAAATATCATCGACTTCGTCCCAAAATAAAGTAACTGAGTCGTCCGTAGAAATAGCTTGTAAGTTGCTTATTATTTTTTCTGGAGCTTTATCATTACAACTAGTATCTTGATTCTGGTCGCATTTAAAACTAAAAGATAGTTGATGTGTACTATTTTGCTGTTGAAATTGATTATCTGTGTCTTGAGGTAGAAAAAAGTCCCACGTAAATTTTTTAATTGACTTTGGAGATATTTTACCCAGAGGATAGGTAGTATTTATATTGATATCTTCAAGACTGCCTGTATAAAATATGTCTGTTTCAGATTTGATAGAAAGATTAATTTTTGAAGATAAAAGATTTTCTTTGAGTTCACTTAAAGAAAAAAATAAAGAACAATTTTGTTCTGAATCGTTGTAAACAATTATATTTTTGGAATCGGAAAATCCTGGATATAAGTTTTGACCTTGATAAAAAATATTTTCCGAGAAACTATCACATTTGTTCTCCGTGCATCTAATAGAAAAATCTGTGGCTTCAACTTTTGAAGAAAAAATTAGTAGAAAAATTAAAAATAACATTAAAAATTAAAGATTTTTTCCGGTAAATTACTAAATTTAACTTTGAATGTAGGAACTAGCCCTGAATCAGGAATACAAGTGCCACCGCTACTACAAGTGCCGATAAAAAATTCCCGGGAACTATTGCCATTTTGATCAATCTGGCCAGTAAAAATTTGACCAAAAATTTCTTGAGGACCAGAAATATCCATGTAATTTATGGTGTAAGTCATATCTGGTAGTGTTTGAGCCAATCCAGAAACACTAAGAGTAATCTTGGATACCAAGGGACGGAATTCCAAATTAAATTCAGGTGAAGGACATTGTTTTATCCATGGACCTAAAGGATTGCCTTGTCGGTACCAATTACATAGGTTTAATTGATCATAGTTTAATGATTCAACTAACTGATTGTTTTTATATAAATTGACAGTGGCTTTTTGGGGTAAGGCTTGGTCAAAAGAGATAGTAAATTCAGATAAGGGAATGGCGGATGAAGTGGCAATAGGGGCAAGAGGAGAATCATCGATAGAATATTGATAATCCGTAAGATTAATCTCCGAAGACAAAGAATTATTGAAAACGGAGATACTCTGTGAAGTAATTTTATTTAAATTGAGGTATGGGGCGACAATAATGTTTTGATAATGACCGTTTTCACTATTGTTGGCAGAATCAGTGGCGATTAAGGAAATAATATTTTCACCGATGATTATTTCAGGTAGAGTGCTTTGAGAAATGATTTCTGAATTGAGATCGGTGGAAATTATATCCAATTGACTATCAGGGGAGAAACGAGTGTCTAGTGTGGAAAGTACTGGATTTTTAATAAAAACATAAGAATTCAGATCGTCACCCAATCCGGTATCTGTTAATTGAAAAAATATTTTAAAAGTACGGCCAGCAAGAAAAGTTAAATTTTGAGAAATTGTCTGCCATCCAGAATCAAAATCAAAATTCGTTGTGTCGAAATTACCCATAGATAGGATATTTTTAATAATTTTACCTTCAGTGTCGGTAATGAAAACATCAAAATGATCAAAGTCGACAATGTCATGGCTTATTAAATGATATGAAAATGAAAAAGTCGAGGTGGTGTAACTAGGTAAGCTTACCTCTTGGCTAATATAAGCAGTGGAACCGATGGAGAAATTTGTCTCCCCTATTTGAAAATCAGAAAAACTATGTTCGGAGAATTGCCAACGATCATCTAGATAATTTTGTCCGGAATAAAATAATGAATCAGGCAAGATATGTAAATTGGTCGTTGGCGGTTTAGTATCAACCTTTACTTGATAGTGAAAATAGTCAAATTCTCTAATTTCCTGATTGCCGTAAATATCAGTGGCTAAACTTTCAAAGGAATATAAACCATCTCCTGAGGGGGAATTAAAGTTAAAATTACCTTCCTCTGCAGTAATGTTTTGAGGATAAATTAGCCAAGGACCAAAATTATGTGAATAATACAAGTTTATTTGTTTAACCTGACTGTTGTCTGAGGCAACAGAGTGGATTATAAAACTGGAATTATTGGATAAATTTTGGTCAATTTGTAAAAGAGAATTTGGGTTTATTTTTTCAGGAATGAAAAAAGAAATTTTTTGAGTATAAATATCATCATAAAATCCTGCCAAGACATGCTTTGGCAGGATTGTTGATATTAAAAATAAAAAAATGAGTACTTTTTTCAAACTAGTTGACTTGGATTGCCGAAAATTTAAATGATAGATTACTAAGGGCTTGAGTTGAGTCTAAGTTTTCTAAGTCAGCTAACGATATTAATAAACGATATTGTTGGGAAGAATTCTGTGTCAAGTTGCCTAAAACAAAACTGATATCACGCCATTGTTTGAGAGTACTGTTGGTGATTTGTGTCCAATTATCACCTTCTTTTTTCTCGAGTTTTAGAAAAATTTTGTCACCAATTATGTTCCATGAGGTGCCGTTTTCTGCAGGAGAATGGTCTTCTAATGTGGATGATACTTTTAGAGTAATGGGGGAAAGACTTTGATTTTTCAAATAGAAATTTTCAACCCCAGTAAATCCACTACTGAGATTTGAATAATCATTTACAAATGAAAAAGTATCTTGCCAAGTAGAGCCATCAGAACTAATTTTTAAGTCAGCATTGCCGGTACTAAAGCTCATGGAAGCAGTGGAAACATTGGCACTAAAAAGAGCTCTGGCGGAAATGGTTAATACCATAGCCAACAAGAAAATAGATAAGATGGTTAGGAGAGTTTTTTTCATTATTTACCTTTAGATTGTCATATTAATAACAATTGACTAGTAAATAATAGTACTTTGTAATAATTACTACAAGGAGATACTTTTTGCCAAAATTACCAAACGCTTGAGTGTAGTTCCGGGAGGCCAGCAAGTCATGAGGGTTAGTTGATTAGTATTTAGATTAGAAGATAAATAGTCAATGTCGGTTGAACTAATAATTTTTTTATCGGTAACGGTGTATCGGTATTTACTACCCTCGTAATAGATGTCAATTTCATCACCGGGTTCCAATTTATTGGTTAAATAAAATATGGCATTTTGTCAGGGCTTTTTGATAAATTTCTGGATTATCGGGATCGACATTTTTTATAACCTTGGCATTCACACCAATCTTGGGAATAATGATGGAAAAATTATTATTATAAGAATTTTATTATGTCAATTAAAAATGAGTTATGAAAATATTTTATTAATAGCTTTAATTTTGCGAAGTTGTCGTAAAATAATAAGACCGATAATAATCCCTGAAAGGTCAAAGAGAGTATCACTAAAACGACCGGTTCTGCCACTAACAAATAGCTGATGAATTTCATCACTTAAGGCGAATAAATAGGCACAAATTATTGCATTTTTTCCTTTCAATAACGCGAAATAAAAAAAAATTGAGAGAACGGCATATTCAAAAAGATGAAGACTTTTAAAAAAAATAAAACGAGGCAAAAGTGCAGGGTAAAAACCTGTGGTAGATTGAGAAGAAAAATAATAAATTACTCCCATCCAGATTAGAGAGGGTATCAATCGGAATAGAGCTTTGGAAAAATTATGGGTGATAAAAGTAGAATACTACCGGCAAAGAGGAATGGCCAGGAGAAAAAAGTGGAGTCAGGGGGAGAACGATGAAGTGAAGTGTTTTTTTGAGCAGAGGAAGTCCCTAATACTGAAGGTGTAATAGGCGGGCAAATAATTTGGGGAACAGGCAATTTACTTGAATTTTTCTTAGATATGACTTTGGCTGATGTAATATTTATTTTTCCAAGACGAAATTCGTGAGTTTTACTTTCAGTAGCCTTCTTCAAACGAAACAAAAGGTCATAATCTCCGGGTTGAGTCTTTTTGGGAATTGAAACTAAAAGATTTACCCAGGAATAGGTACCATCAAAACTGTTAAAGGCAAAATATGGGGAATCAAAGGGATGATCGAGACGAATTGAATAGAGATCGTCAGATTTAAGATTGAAAGTAATGTTGAGACTACTTCCCGCCTCAACACTTTGAGGAAGAAAAGTTAAGTTTAATTGAGGAGGTAACGGAGTTATCTCAACTGTTTCTTCCGGCTGATAACAATTATAGTTACTGGTGGCAGGACTTGGGTTACTAAAACACCATGATCCATCACTTTGTATTGAATATGTATAATTTTGTGGCGATTTCGGAAAGGTAATACTTTGATTTAGGAAATAGATAGTATCTCCGGAGTTATTTAAAAAAGATCCAGAAAATTTGTACTGATAGTATTGACCAGGGACGAGAATTATATCTTCGGAAACACATTTTTTATGAAGACTCAAATCAGAAAGACAAAGATTTTTTAAACTTAATTCCTGATTACCAAAATTATAAAATTCGACCCACTCAACGGAATCTGGAGGATTGGCCATGATTTCGGTTATAATTACGTCCGCTTCCACTGTTGGCTCTGGCGTGACGAGGGGAGTTGGAGTGGAGGTTGGTAACAAAGTAGGAATAGCGGTTGGAACAGAGATTAAATTTAAAGGATAAGATTGACTGGTAATAGTGGTTGAAGTGTTGCTGGCTTGGGCAAAACGGCACTTTAAGTTGTAATTTCCAGTCGACAAATCGGGTATAGCATACACCGTACTTTGAAGTTGGCCAGATCCACTGGCATCACTAGTAACAAAGGGAAAATTCTTCCAGGAGCTGGTATACGATAATGAGGGCGTTGTTTTGAAAACGGAGGTATCGTCATTTATACCACCAAAAAATTTATAATAATATTGAGTTTCATTTTTTAGTCCGGAAAATTCTATGATCACTGGAAATGAGGTGTTACTGCTAATATTTTCAGGTAAATCTTTTAGAACAATTTCAGGAGCCGCTAATAAAATTTTTACCGGGAAAAACGCTAGAAAAATAAGTAAGATAAGTAACACAATTCTAGTGTAACAAAAATTACATTAATTTTTTTAAGGCAATGTTTAGTTTTTTTAGAGTCGTTTCTTTTCCAAGGGCCGGTAAACAATCCACTATGGGCGGAGTAAAAGCAGAACCACAAATAGCAACCCGGAGTACCATAAAATATTCCCCTATATTCCAATTATTTTCTTTAATTAATGCCATAATCCTCTCTTGGAGATTATCAAAATTTTTAGTGAAAAGGAAAATAGTTTTGTTGAGAATTTCTGTTGCCAAATCGGAAGAAGTTCCTTTTTTTAATAATAGCTCCTTGTCATAATCGACATCTTCAAAAAGAAAATTTAAAATCTGTGGTAGTTCACTAAATTTAGTTAAACGTTCTTTAATAACTGGTACAAGAATTTTTATTTGTTCACTAGAGGCTTTTGGTAAAAATTTTTGGAAATAAGGATAAAGCTCCTGATCGCTTTTCTGACGAATATATGAGGCATTGAAATAATCCAATTTTTTACGATCAAAAATCGGTGATTTTTTATGAAGATGATCTAAGGAAAATTCATTGACAAATTCTTCAAGGGTGAAAAATTCACGGTCAGTACCTGGATTCCAACCTAAAAGCATTAAAAAATTAAGAACGGCTTCAGGTAAGTAGCCATCTTCCAAAAAAGATTTAGCGGAAACTGAACCATGACGCTTACTCATTTTTCCATGACCACTTGGATCGAGAAGAACGGTAAGATGGGCAAACTTAGGTGCTTCCCATCCAAAATATCTGTAAAGCAATATCTGTTTCGGTGTTGAGGAAATCCATTCTTCGCCACGAAAAATATGGCTAATATTCATTAAATGATCGTCAATAACGACAGCAAAATGATAAGTGGGAATACCGTCTGATTTGATTAATACCTGATCGTCAAGTTCCCTGGTATTGAATTTAATTCGACCTCGGATTAGGTCGTCAAAAATAATTTCTTCATTGTCGGGTAATTTTAAACGGATTACATATTTTTCTCCTGCTTTAATTTTTTGATCAATTTCTTCTTGACTTAAATTAAGACAGTGGCGATCGTACTTAGGAATTTGTTTATTTTTTTTCTGTTCAGCTCTGACTTTGTCTAATCTTTCTTGGCTACAAAAACAAGGATATGCTAATTTTTTTTTCAATAATATTTTTATGTATTTTTGGTAGATATCGAGGCGTTTGGTTTGAACATAAGGCCCATAAGGACCACCAATATCGGGTCCTTCATCCCATGACAAACCATAATCTTTAATTACTTGGAGAATCCTTTCTTCAGCACCATCGACGTGACGTTTTTGATCAGTATCCTCTATACGAATAATAAATTCACCATTATATTTTTTTGCCAAAGCATAATCATAAAGACAAGTACGAAGGTGGCCTATATGGTACTCACCAGTGGGTGAAGGAGCAATACGTGTGCGAACGTCCGGCATGGCAATATTTTAGCATTATAGTAGAATAATTTTATGTCTTCGTTGACAGAAGTAGCTCATGTGAGTCGAAAGATTATCAAATACGGCGGTATTGGTCTAATCGCCTTTTTAATCCTATGGTCAGGAGGTGTAGCAATTATAAGTGCATATCGAGCAGCACATCCACCATATGTAGCGCCAACAGTACGCTTTGGAGTTTTAAAAAAAATTACTTTTCCGGAAAAACAATTTGAAGTTAAAAACTTTACTGCTGAATTACCCGATGATAAATTTCCTTCGTTTAAAGATCAGGCCAATATATACGTGATTTATCGATCACAAAGTCCTTTGGGAGCTATGAATGAAGCCAAAAAAACTGCTGTAGCTATGGGTTTTAAAGGCGAGGCTCGAGAAAGTGCCACTGGCGTATACCAGTTTAGTGATCCGGAAACTAATCGTACTTTAGAAATGAACGTCTTGCAAAGTAGTTTTAAAATGAGTTATCCCTATTTGACTGATCAAATGTTGCAGAATCCTGAAAATATGCCAAGTATTAATGAAGCAATAACACAGGCAAAATCTTATTTAGATAGAATAGGTAAATTACCAGAGGAACTGGCAACCGGCGAACAAAAAACTAGTTTATGGAAAATTAGTTTCAACGGTTTACAAGAGGTTGAAGGTTTATCAGAAGCTGATATTGTCAGAGTCGATTTTTTTAGAAAAAATATGGTTGAAGGAGTGGAAATGGTTTCGTCTGATCCCAAAAAAGCGCCTGTTTCAGTCTTAGTATCCGGTTCCTCAGTTAATGATAAAAGAATAGTAGAGGTAAACTATAAACATTTGGAAATTGATACTTCTCCAGCATCTTTGTCGACATATCCTATTAAAACTGTAGAAGAAGCTTTTGATGATTTAAAAAAGGGTAATTATTGGCCAGCCAGCGATAGTCAAACAAAAGACGTAGTGATTAGAAAAATCTATTTGGCTTATTTTGAACCTGTTGACTTGAATAATTATTTACAGCCGGTTTATGTTTTTGAAAGTGATAAACAAAGCAACTTTGTAGGTTATGTCAGAGCGGTTACTGATAATTACGCCAAGTAATATTGTTTTTTGCCCAATCAACGAGAATTTTGGTATCAGCAAAACGATCCTCACTTTGAGCTACTACAGAAATTAAATAATGACCCCGGAGATTAATTAGTCCGATAAAACTTCCCCCAGCATCCGGTGTCCACCCCGTTTTTAAACCTTCGATTTCGGGAACTATACCCAATAATTCATTGGTACTGATGATGTGATGAGAGATTTGTCCTGAAACATCAGTCAAAACCAATTCTTTTTCTTTTACAAAATTTTTTAGAGTAGAATTTTGAATGGCAACACGACCAAGTTGAGCCAAATCGTAGACAGTAGAATAGTGGTTAGGATCGTGAAGTCCATCAAAATTAGTAAAATGGGTATTTTTAAGACCATATTTTTGCATTAATGAATTCATTTGATCAATAAAGGCAACCTGACCTTGAGAATATTGGGTGGCTAAATTATAAGCAGCGTCGTTGGCAGAATAAATTAATAAGCCAGCAACTAAGTTTTTTATAGTAATTTTTTCATCTTTTTTTAATTCCATTGTTTTTCCGTCGTTATATTCCTGAGTAACGGTGATGACTTCATTTAAGGGATAAACGTTTAGAGCGGTCAAAGCAGTGGCTAATTTAGTGGTAGAGGCCGGATAGATCCGCTCATTTTCTCGACTAGACACCAATATTTTGTTGGTGGAAACATCAAGTAGAATGTAATAATTAGTACTAAGTTGAAGAGGAGAATTTCTGGATACTACCGGTTGTAGTGGGTGGGTAAAAATGTTCTGAGATTTTTTTTGAGAAAAAAGAGTGGTTGTAGGAAACAATAGCAATACAAAGGTTAATCCTAAAAAAAGTCCATAATAAAAATAGCGGTTTTTAATGATTTTTTTTATCATTATCTTTCTTATTTCGCTTTATTTTGACTAATCTTTTATCAATCCTTTCCATATCTCGAGGGAAAAGGGAAGCTTCACGGATATTTGCTAAATTTAAAATTTGCATTGTAATTCTTTCGGCACCAAAGGCAAAACCACCTAATGGTGGCATGGCATACTTAAAAGCCTGAAGATATAAGTCTATAGTTTTTGGATCAATTCCCCACTCTTTTACATGTGCCAAAATAGTATCATAATCATTAATTCTTCGACCGCCGGTAAGCCATTCAACTCCACGACCAATTAAATCAAATCCTTGGTTAAATTCGGGATTTTCATCATCGGGATATGTGTAAAATGGTCGTGATTTGGTGGGAAAATGTGATACAAAAACCAATTCTGAATTGTATTTTTCCTCTGCCCATTTACATATCTCCCTTTCATCGTCAGGGGATAAATCTTTTTCCTGACGACAATCACGGCCAGTTCTTTCAAAAATAATCTGTTGAGCTTCACGAAGTTTTATGGAAGGAATTGTATCGGTTGTATGTGGAACACTTACTTTAAAAAGATCTAATTCTTTCTGACATTTAATTTCGACCTGATCAAGAATATATTTTACAGTATATTCAGCCATATCTCGTACTTCTTCCCAAGAATCGATCAATCCCATTTCGGCATCAAGACTAACAACTTCAGTTAAATGACGGGTAGTAACTGAAGGTTCAGCTCGAAAAATTTTATTTACGGAAAAAACCCTCTCGAAAGCACTAACCAATAAAGATTTATATAGTTGAGGACTTTGAGAAAGGAAAGCTGGATGGCCGAAATAATCAACCTTAAAAACTTCTGCACCACCTTCTGGTACTGCTGGAATAATAGTGGGTGATTGAAATTCCATAAAGTCTTTTGCCCTAAGGGCTTCACGAAAACTATTGATAATTACTTCTTGGACCTTAAAAATTGCTTTTACTTTGGAATGGCGAAAACTTAAGGTACGGTTATCCAACAAAACCGGTAAACTAATATTCAGTTCAGGTTGATGAATATCGAAAGGTAGTTCTTGGGATTTAGCAAGAATTTTAATATTATTTACCTCAAGTTCAATTTTACCGGTAATGATTTTGTCATTGAAATATTTTTCTAATCGGGGATTAATTTTCCCAGTGACTTCAACAATATCTTCTTCCTTTATTCCCTTTAATTTCTCATCTCCAACTATTTGAATTAAACCACTGCGGTCACGAAGGTCGGCAAAAATTAATTTTCCATAACTTCTTACCGAATTTACCCAACCGCGAACAGTAACTGATTGTCCGGTTTCATTAACAGTATCTTTAATTAAAGTTCTCATGTTGTTATTTTACTTCATAATCTCCTGAATAATAAGTTGGGGAAAGGTATTTCCATTCCAAGTGTTGGAATTAAGGCGAGCTACAAAACTAATAGCATCGCCATTTTTGAGATAAGAAAAGTCGGAAGCTTTTTTAAATGCCAAAATATCTATATGACCAACTTTAAACTTAAGATGTTCTTGGTTTTTCCCTAAAGTACTTAAATTATCTATTTTTACGTTTTCAAATAAAAACTGGGGTTCCTGGTTGCCAATGCCAAAGGGTGATAAAGAATTGATTAATTTTATATTTTTTAAATTCACAGCCGAAATGTCCATTCTGGCGTCAACAAAAATGGTGTTAGATGGTAAATAGTTGGCTAAAGATAGTGAAAAATGTTTAATTAATTGTTTTTTGAGCTTAGGAATATTTTGGGGAAGAATAGAAAAACCAGCTGCTCCCCTATGCCCTCCCAAGTCGACAAATAAATCGTTAAATTTTCTTAAAGTAGTAATAATATCAACTTCTGGAATAGATCGACAGGAGCCTCGAGCAATATTATCTTGTGTAGATATAATTACCGAAGGTAAGGCATATTTTTGAGTAAGACGACTAGCAATAAGGCCAATAATCCCCGGATTAAAAGAGCCGGTAATAAAAATAATTTTATTGTTTTGGCCAGAGACGTGATTAATCGCGTCTCTACCAAGAGATTCTTCGGCAACATCAATAGACTCTTTTTGTAATTCCTGACGATTTTGGTTATGATCTTCCAAAATTCTGGCATATTTTGAGGCTTGAAGTGAATTCTGACTACATAAAAGACGAAGAGAATCGGTGGCATCAGCCAAACGACCAGTGGCGTTTAAACGTGGGCCAATTATGTAACCAAGCTCATAAACTCCAACGGAATCTTGTTTGGCTCCGGCAATTTCTAATAATTTTTTTAAACCTGGAGGGGGGTTTACTTTTAGCTCACCAAGGCCATGAAAAACAAGGCTACGGTTTAATCCAGTTAATGGTTGGCAATCAGCAACTACTCCCAAAGCTGCTAAAGACAAGGAAGGACTTTTTGTAAAATTTTTGGCTAAAAACCAAGAAAGTGCAGAGGCAGAGGTTTGCGTGGAATGATAAATAGCATCGACTGAATTTAATTTTTCTCCGGCCAAATGGTGATCGACAACCACAATTTTTAAATCTTTGTTTTTTTTCTTAGCTTTAGCAAATTCTTTTTCAGCTACAATACCGTTATCTACGGTGATGACTAAATCAAAAATTATTTTTTTATTTTTTTGGAAACGGAAAAGGGAGTCGGCTTTAAATCCATATCCATCGTTTTGGCGGTGTGGAATAAAGGGGGTAACTTTTGATGAAATTGAATAAAGACTTTGCCACAAAATGGCAGTAGAGGTTAGACCGTCGACATCATAATCGCCATAGATTAAGATATTTTTACTACTTTTTAAGTGTTTATTAATAATAGAAACGGCTTTTTTTGAACTTAATTTTAATTCGGGATAAGGTGGTTTTAAAAATAGCGGAAAATCTTTTATTTGTCTGTTGTCTAATAGAATTTTGAGAATAGTTTCGGTAGATGTTTGCCCGGTAATAACCTTGAAATTGTTTATTTTTAACTTGATAACCATATGTCTATTTTATGCTATAATCTGAAGGATCAGAAATGTTATTAGTCTGATCAAAAAAGTATTATGGCAAACAAGCTCTTCGTAGGAAACCTTTCCTACAACATGACAGACGATCAATTGAACGCGGTCTTTGCACCCTACGGTAAAATTGTGTCGGCTAATATAGTTTTCGATAAATTCTCACACCGGAGCAAAGGCTTTGGTTTTGTAGAATTCGAAACTGAAGAAGAAGCTAAAGCAGCTATGCAAGCTCTTGACGGTACTGAACAAGAAGGACGCAATATGGCTGTTAAAGAAGCTCTTCCCCGCCCTGACAAGCCCCAAATGTAATTTAAAGTTATTTTTGTGGAAAAACCCGCCGCTAAGGCGGGTTTTTGGTTTTAATTTAAGGTAAAATTGGTCATGGAAAAGAATAAGTTTCCTTTAGAAGTAAAAAATTTGATGCAGAAAATCATTGATAAAGGTGGAGATATTTTTGTGATTGGTGGGGCGGTCAGAGATATTTTATTAAAAAAGGAAGTAAAGGATTGGGATTTTACTAGCAACTTGACTCCCGAACAGATTCAAAGAATCTTTCCTAAAAATAGTTTTTACGAAAATGACTATGGAACCGTAAGCGTAATCGGAACAAATGAACAAATCTTTGAAATTACCACTTATCGGAGTGAAAATGGTTACAGTGATTTTAGACATCCTCAAAAAATTGTCTGGGGAAAAAGTTTGGAGGAAGATGTTGAAAGAAGGGATTTTACAATTAACGCCATGGCCTTTGATATTGAAGGAAATTTATATGATTTTCACGGTGGCAGAGAAGACTTGGAAAACAAACTAATTAGAGCGGTAGGAAATGCAGATAAACGATTCCAAGAAGATGCTTTGCGAATGATGAGGGCTATCCGAATTGCGGCTCAAATTGGCTTTTTAATTGAAGAAAAAACTTTTGAGGCTATTCAAAAAAATGCTTATCTAATTCAAAAGGTATCTGGAGAAAGAATCCGAGACGAATTATTTCGTATTTTGAAAGTCAAAAAATCCGGTGATGGTATTCGATTGCTAAAAAGCTCTGGATTACTAGCAGAAATTATGCCGGAATTACTGCCTGGTGTGGGCATGAAACAAAAAGGCCATCATATTTATGATGTATGGGATCATGAACTTGAGTCATTAAACAATTGTCAAAGTTTAAATCCGGTAACTCGGCTGGCAGTTTTGCTACATGATGTGGGTAAACCAACTACAATGAGAATTGTAAATGGAGAAAGGACTTTTCATAACCATGAGGTGGTAGGCTCAAAAATAGCTGTAAATATAGGTAAAAGATTGAAACTATCAAAGAAAGAATTGGAACAATTATTTATTTTGGTACGATGGCATATGTTTACCACCGAGGATACTCAAACCGATAAAGCAGTCAGGCGATTTATCAGAAATGTGACTCCCCAATATTTGGATGAAATGATAGCTTTGAGGCGAAGTGACCGCTTGGGAAGTGGGGCAAAGGAAAGTAGTTGGCGCTGGGAATTATTTAAAAAACGTTTGATTGAAGTGCAAAAACAACCCTTTACCGTAAAGGATTTAAAGGTAAATGGCAATGATGTGATGGAGATTTTGAAAATAAAACCGGGTCGAAAGGTAGGAGAGGTATTAGATCAAATTTTTGCCGGAGTTGAGGAAAATCCTAAGTTAAACAAAAGAGAAATTCTATTAAAAAAGATTGGAGAGAATAAAAACTAAGAGATATCGTTTTTTGTTTGGTATTCTTCGTCGGTACTTTGCTGGTTGGTAAGATAAGAACCATCTTTAAAACGCTTTTGTTTCCTTTTCTTTTTTTCTGGTTGACCAAGATTTACGATAGATTTTATACCCTCTCGAAGAGGAAGAATAATCCCGTCTTTTACGATTTGGCCTTTTTCATTGACTGTAAAATTTGTTAGTATTTTGGGAGATTTCTCTGTCATTTTTTATTTTTCTTGCTTAACAACATTAGGGGAATGGCTACACCCACAGAAGAATAGGTTCCACATATTACTCCGATCAATAGAGCAGTGGAAAACCAACGGGTACTATCAGCTCCCAAAAATACTAAAGCCAATAACATAAAGATAATGGTCATAGAATTGTTGATAGAGCGAACAATTACTTCGGATACAGCCCTATTAGCCAACTGTTTCCAATCAATCTTGGTCTGATGTGATTTTAATTCCCGAATACGATCAAAGGTAACTACGGTATCGTGGGTTGAAGAGGAAAGGGTGGTAAGTAGTGCAGTGACAAAGAGAGCGTCTATTTCAGCGCCAAAGAAGTGGCCTAGAGCGGAAAAAGTACCCAATAAAATAATGGTGTCGTGAAGCATGGCTAAAATGGCTGAAATACCAAAACTAGCGTCATTAAAGCGGGTAGCAATAAAAATTAAGAGAAAGGCAGCCGATAAAATTAGAGCATATATAGTTTTTTTAAGTAATTCCCTGCCAAGTAGAGGCCCAAGTGTTTCAAAATTACTTTCACTGTATTCTGAATCTATCTTAGTAACAGCTTCAACCAAATTATTTTTTTGATTGGTATCAATATTATCAAATTTGAGGGTGTATTGATCGTTGTTTTGAGAAATACTATGTAAAGGGATTTTTTGTTTTTGAAAAATTTCTTCAAGCTGACTTTTATCCGGTTGTGATGGTAAAGTAAATTGCCAAGAAGAACCGCCGGAAAAATCAATTGAATATTTAAAACCCCAAAAAATAATAGAAAAGATAGAAGCAACGATTAAAGTGATGGAAATAAAATAAAAAAGTGGTCTATATTTCATGATGTTCATATTTTTTTATGGGCGAGAACACGTAACAGATTACGAGTAACGACCACACCTGTAAAAATACCTAAAAATACACCAATTAAGAGAGTGACAGCGAAACCTCGAACCATTCCAGAGCTGTTGAGAAAAGACCAATTAAAGGGATTAAATAAAATTAATCCGGTAATAATGGTACAAATATTGGCATCTTTAATAGAATTCCAGGCACGTCCAAAGCCTAGTTCCATGGCATTGTTCCAGCTTTGACCAGCACGTATTTCCTCTTTCATTCTTTCAAAAATTAAAATATTACTATCAACAGCCATGCCAATAGATAAAATAAAGCCAACTATACCAGGAAAAGTAAGTGTTATGTGAAAAATTCGGTAAATGGTCAAGGTAAATAAGCTATAAATAATTAAACTAATAACCGAAATAGCTCCCAAGTATCCGTAATTACCTATCATAAAAAATGAAACTAGACCTAGACCGACCAAACCCGCCCGAAGACCTTTACGAATGGTATCTTGGCCAAGAGTAGCTCCAATTTGCTGTTCTTGAATTTTTTTAATCGGAAGAGTCAAGGCGCCAGCATTAAGTTGGGCGGAAAAAGTTTTGGCAGTTTTGATATCAAAATTACCACTTATAACGGCTTTACCATCAGGGATGACTACCTGTACTAAAGGAGCGGAAATTAATTCATCATCAAGAAAAATAGCCAATCTTTTGTTTAAAAATGTAGTTGTTGCCTGCTCAAACAATTTGGTGCCTTCTGAATTAAATTCCAAAGCAACCTCCATAACTCCCGTCTGGGGGTTGGGTTGAGGGGTGGCTCTGACTAGATGTGAACCATTAATCCCGCTGTCTTGATAATAATCATCAAAATTAATTTCGGCAGAGGAAGTGGCTTCCAGAGGGAATTCCTTAATTTGGCCAACAAATTTTAAAGTAGCAGTTTGACCAATGAGATTAATAGCATCGTTAACATCGGTAACTCCGGGTAATTCAACTTTTAAGCGGTATTGATTATCTTGTTTGGAAATTTGGACATTGGCTTCAGAAACCCCAAAAAGATTTACCCGACGTTCAATGTTGGCTTTAAGGGATTCGAGAGCTTGAGACAAATCTTCAGGTTTGCTCTGAAAAGTGTCAATTTCATAGAGAAGGGAAGCTCCGCCAGCTAAATCCAGACCCAAACGGAGATCTAAATTCGAAGTAGAATTTTTGTTTAAAGATAAATTTGGTTTATATAAAGTTCTACCAAAGAGTGTAAATTGTCTTGGTAAATTGATAACCAAACAGACAAAGGTTGCCAAAATAATGGTCCAAAAAATTCGAAGAGTTTTGGAACTATTTTTTGACATAACCTAAGGTAAGTTGGCGGGGATGTCCACTAAAAATATAGGTAATTGAGGCTTTACTGCTTCTAACCCTGTATTGGGCTAAATCCCCTTCTTTAAGGCCAAAACTCTTGATAACTTTATTGGGTAAAGTAACCGCCAAACTATTACCTGTTCGAATTACTTTTCTGACTTTATTCATCAATTTTCCAGCAGAGCTGGGTTACCAATTATAACAAGAGGTGAAGAAAGAAAAAAATCAACAATAAAAGGATCACGTTTATTTTGGCGTAATTTTAATTCAGCAGAATCCATAACCATGTAATTTATTTCTGCATCACGTTTTTTCTCTTCAGCTTCAACTGCTTTTTCAACTTCTCGTAATGGTTGGTCGCCAACAATTATTAAGTCAATGGCGTCAGAACGTTTTTTTTGCCATAACAAAAAGGAAAATGAAGCTAATAATAATTTTGAATTTTCTAATTTCTTAGCTAGATCAGAATTTCTGTAAGCCAAAAGCAAAAGACTATTGAAAAGGTGATGGTTGAGGTTGGTGGTGTAATAAATGCGATTTCCTCTTCTTTCCGATAAAAGTAAATTGATTTTTTTGAGATTTTCCAGTTCGCGACGAACGGAATTTATTTCTTCTCCAGTAAGACGAACTAATTGACGAACGTAAAATGATTCGCGCGGCTGACAAAAGAAAATAGACAATAGCTTGGCTCGGCTTTTTGAAGTGAGGATAGAATTAAGCGAAGTTTCAACCTTCATAACTTACATCATTACCTTTAGGTAAAATTTCTATCCAAATTTGACCGGGAACAAAATTAATTTCTTTACCGCTCTTATCTTTGAAGATGGTACGGGATTGTCGATTTGTCTTGGACCAGGTAATTTCCTGTTTTTGACCATTGGCAAAATAAATAGCAGTGCCGGAACCAATCATTTCGTAAAGATTGTGCTTGTGTTCATCAACAGAACGTGATTCCTTGGTAAATTGAACAATAATATTTTTGGTACTGAGATTTTCTTTGGTATTAAAATCAAGTGCCGGAGAACCGCCGTTGTATCTAAGATAGCGATTGGTAACAGGGTCATATTTCCAATTAACGGCATAATCTTTATCGCCCCAGAAATCAAAATTGATATTGCTGGCAGTGCTACTAAGCGACTTATCGTCATTATTAAAAAGCCAAGGACGGAAAGTCTTGTCCCAAGACGTTTTCTTGGCTTCTGTAGTGTTGGTTAAACCACGGGTAGCGGCAACATTCCATAGTTCAGTGCTGGAGCAATACATGGTATGTTCGGTTGCTTTGGTTTCACCAGTACGATCAGGTTCACGACGACATACTTTATAGGGTAAGGAAAATTGAGAAAGATCACTCCAAGTGCCTTGATTATTCCAACCATACTGAGAGATTTGTTCGACTGCTTGGGCTTTTTTATTGGTAGTACATGGTCCACCGGGAGTAGCAGCAGAACAATTGGCACCACCAACATGGGTATAGAGTGGATAATCAGCATATTCTGAAGCCAAATCAAGAAAATAGGTGCGAGCTGAACGAACAGGACCAATATCGTATTTCTGAGAGGCACCTTTGGCCGCATTACAGTAAAAAACTCCCATAAAACGAGTAATACCGCCTTCAGCAACAGCTTCATAGACGATATCGGCATTAGCTAATCCGGATTGAGGTCGGGAATCAACATGATTTTCTATCATAACCATTAAAGGTCGACGTTTAGACCAAATTTCTTTTTCCTCGGCAGTAAACTTTTCGCCATTAATTGGACAAATTTCAGTTTTTGGTCCTTTGAATTGAAGGGAACCCGTTTGATTGATTTGTCCAGTTTCTTCAGTTGAAGAGTTGTTGACTAAATCTGTATTTTTTGAATTTACAGGTAAGAATCTGCCAAACGACCAATAAGAGGCAAAGATTCCAAAAATAAATATTAAGAAATAAAGTAAATAATTGGTAGTTTTAGTTTTCATAAAATATTAACGGCTAATAGTTTTTAATATAGCTGATTTTTCCTCTTTTGACAAAGTTATATTATCTCCTTGACCGTTCTTGATCGGCTTGGCATAAATACGACTAAAGGAACGATGATGGAGTGAGGTCAAAATTATACCTGAATTATCCTTATCTAATAATACTAATATAAAGCTTTGATTGCCACCAATATCGTCAAAGGGATTAAAACGGATAAGATTCATTTTTTGGATAGCGAGTTTATCTTTTGAGGTTACAGAATCGCTTTTTGTGGATATACCGCGATATTTTGTCAAAATTAAATACAAAAGATAAAAAAATCCAAAGGTATTTAGAATGGTAAGAATATTAAAAAAAAATGGCATCTATAGCTTTAGTTTACCAAAAATGGAGTGTATACTGAAGCCATGAAGCAAATTGAAGCTAAAGATAATAATAGCCGATATATTGGCAAAGATTTAGTTAAGAGCTTTGTTTTGAGCCTGATAGCTATTGCAATCGTGGTAGCTTTGTATTATGTTTGGAAGTGAGTTAGCTTTAATTTTAAAGGAGGTGACAAAAAGTAATGGCCACAATTAAATTTTATTCTGTCAAGTCAAGGAAATCCGTTGAAATTGACGCTTCAAAAGTCAAGAAAGTAATCTTGAAAAACGGACGTCCAGCTGCCGAAGCGGTTGATCCCTCTACAGGCACAAAAATGTTCAAAATTTTGTCCGCAGCTGACGCTGCTATGCTTAAATAGTTTTTATAAAAAATCCTCCCGAGTTTATCGAAGGGGGATTTTTTTGGTAAAATAGACTACTTCAAAGAAGTTGAAGGACTAACCCTCCTATTCGGAGGGAGGAAAGTCCGGACCACTAAAAGCAAAAAACCTCTAAGGGGCGGGGTGTGAACTCCGGGTAAGGCTACAGAGACGAATAGGCGGCCGCCTTCGCAAGAAGCTACGGTGTGCCGAGGTGAAACGAGTCTCCTTTTTGTGGAAATCTCAAGATGAAGCGTTAATATCTAGCTTTTGAGAGCTTCAGGTAGAGAGACTAGATAGATAGTCCATAAACAGAATCCGGCTTATCTACTTCTTTGGAGTATTTTCTTTAAAAAAGCTAATATAAATACTTTCAAAAACCAGATAAAGAGGAACGGCCATCAGGGCACCAACAATACCACCAATTTTGCTACCAGTAGCAATAATAACGATTGTCATTAAAGGATGGATACCAACAGCCTTTTTCATTATTTTGGGGACAACAAGATTATTCTCCAGTTGTTGGATAACAATACCCCAAGCTATCGCTAAAATTCCAGTTAAAGGGGAAACGGTGAAACCAAGGAATCCAGCTAATATCGAGGCAATGGTTGGACCAATATTGGGTACAATTTCCAGAATACCCGCCATAATGGCTAGGGGTAAAGCATAATTTACTCCAATAATTAGATAACCAACATAAGAGAGTATGCCTATAATAAGCATCAAGGTAAGCTGAGCGCTCATCCATGAACCAAGACGGGTTTGCATTTGATTTACAAAATCAACTGCACGATCACTTTTTCGACCAAAGAGTTTTTTCAGATAATGGTCAAAATTGTTCCTCTCCATCAAGAGATAAAAAGTAATGACAAAAAGAATAAAAAGGGAAAATAAATTTGAGAAAAAACCGATGGCAATATTGCCAATATTACTAGGCAGACCTTCCAGTAGCTTCATTTGTGAGGAAAGACTTTGTCCATCAAGTCCCATAAAATTGATTCTATTAACCATTTCAGGCAAATTTTTTATGAGGTTACTAGTTTGTTCAACCAATGGAGGGACAATACCGGCGATACAGGCACTTAAAAAGAGAAAAATGAAGATATATATTAATATTATGGCTAAAGATCGGGATATCTTCTTTTTTTCTAACCAAGAAACTGCGGGATTAATTCCTTCCATGAAAACATAACAAACAAAAATTAGAAATAAAATACTCTTTAACTGCCAAAGTAAAACTAATAAAAGAAGAAAGAAAACTGTGAATATAATTGTTTTGTAAGATATTTCAACTCGTTGAACTTTGGAAGATTTCATAATGAATTGTACCATTCTTTAACCCGCGAAAAAACTATTTTTTCGAAATTTTTTTGGGAAATGTCAATAAAAGTTATTCCTTTTTGGGCTTTAAACCAAGTAAATTGTCGACGGGCATAGGCATGTTCGTCAAAACGCCATTTATTTTGGGCTTCGGCTAGCGAAACCCCTACGGTAAAATAGTTTTTAAATTCTTTGTAGGCAAGGGTATTTAGCCCTGGATCTGACCAATTGTAAGTTTTTAATAAATTTTTTATTTCATTTAAAAGTCCCATTTTTAGACGTTTTTTTACTCGTTTATCAATACGAGGATATAAAAATGAAGTGGGGGCAGTAAGTGAAAGGTGGAGAATGTTGAAACCCTCCTCTATCCCCTCCCTTGATAGGGCGGGGGACATCTTTTGTTTAGAAAGAAATATTTCAATTTTTCTGATTAGGCGGTGGGGATTATTTTTTTCAGAATTATTTAGAGAAAGAAAAGATTTTTTATCCAAAAGACGATAAATTTTTTGAAGTGTTGAAACCGGAAATTTATTTAGAAAAAATCTGAGAAAAGGATTTGGTTTAATGGAATATGTTGCTTTATTAGGATTTACAATGGCATCAATGTATTGACCGGTACCGCCAACAATAATGGGTAATTTATTTTTTTGATGAATCTCGTCAATCTTTTGAAAAGCGAATTTCTGATATTGAGCAACAGAAAAAGATTTATCGGGGGTGATAATGTCAATTAAATGAATATTAGTGTCTTTGGGGTGATCTTTCCCGGTGCCAATATCCAACCCTTGATAAAGTTGTCGGGAATCGGCTGAAATCAGTTCCCCGTTGTATAATTTTGCCAATTTAATGGCCAAATTAGTTTTACCAGTGGCAGTAGGACCGGAAATAATTAACAATCTACAATCTTCAATTTTCAATTTTATGGATGCTAAACATTAAATCTAAATTCGACGATGTCGTCGGGTCGCATTTGATAAGTTTTTCCTTCGTGACGAAGTAACCCCTTGGCTTTGGCATTTTCCCAACCGTTATTGGCGACAAAATCATTATAAGAAACGATTTCAGCCATAATAAAACCTTTTTCAAAATCAGTATGGATTGCTCCTGCGGCTTGAGGAGCAGTGGCATTTTTGGGAATAGTCCAGGCTCTGGCTTCTTTGACTCCGGCAGTATAAAAGGATTGTAGACCGAGAGTTTCGTAAGCTTTTTTAATGACTCTTTCGAGACCTGATTTTTCCATGCCTAACTCTTTTAAATAATTCTTCCTGTCTTCTGGATTAAGTTCTGATAATTCAAATTCAGTTTTGGCACAAACCGGGAGAATAGTATAATCTTCAATCTTCAAATTACAATCTTCAAT
>JAGOPG010000005.1:26859-32796 GCA_017992115.1 Candidatus Shapirobacteria bacterium
AATCTTCAATCTTCAAATTACAATCTTCAATGTGTTGGTAGGTATTTTCGTCAACATTGGCAACAATAAAATAGGGCTTGGCAGTGAGGAGAAAAAATTCTTTTATTAGTATTTTTTCTTCATCATCTAAATCTAAATTAATAGCTAATTTACCCTGTTCTAGAGATGTTTTTAACTTAGTTGCTAATGCATATTTTTTAGATTTTAGTTCAGCGGCATTATTTTTGTTGGTATCTAAATATTTATCAATACTTTCCAAGTCTTTGATAATTAATTCAGCACAGATTACTTCAAAGTCTCCTTGAGGGTCAACACTCCCCTCTTTGAGAACACTGGGATCGGAAAAATAGCGAATGACATGCATAATAGCGTCACAATCCCGAATATTGGTTAAAAATTTGTTGCCTAGTCCCTGTCCAGTGGAAGCACCCTTAACCAAACCGGCGATATCCACGAACTCAACAATGGGAGGGACGATCTTATCGGTTTTGACAATATTTGCTAGGACGGAAAGTTTGTCGTCAGGAACTTCAACTACTCCAACATTTGGGTCGATAGTACAAAAAGGATAATTGCTGGCATCAGCAATTTGACGGCCCAAAAGAGCATTAAAAAGAGTGGATTTACCCACATTGGGAAGACCGACTATGCCAATAGATAATTTCATATATATCCCGATTATAACCGATAAACTTACACTTGGAACATTAGAAACAAAACCCCCCGCCGTTGCGAGGGGTTGAAAATAGACCGATGAGACTTATTTTACCATTTTCTTGATCTTGGTGCCGGGAATGTATCGAGGCATGCGTCGACCAGCAATTTTCTTGGCTTCTTTAGTATTGATAGCCTTGATGGTTTTAGCTTTAAACATTTTGGTTTTGAAGGTTCCAAAACCGGAAAGTTTGACGGCAGATTCGCCGTTCGCTAGGGCTTTCATGATTTCATTTAAAAAGGTCTCAATTGCAACCTTGGCAGTTTTTTTGGGCAATTTGGCTTTAGTAGCAACAATTTCGATAAGTTCTTTTTTGGTCATTTGTTGTCTGAATTAATAATTCAGTTACCATTATTGGATAATTTGGGAAAAATTGCAAGTATTAGTCTTCATTTTTTTCCGCATTTTTATTGAGTTTGCTTCCAATGATTGTAGAAGACGTCCGCAATTCGCGAACAACGGTGACTTTTATTTGACCGGCCCATTTGGCTTCTTCTTCGAGTTTTTCGGCAATATTTTGACTTAAAACCGTAGCTTCATCGTCATTAACAACGCTTGGTTCAACGATGACCATTACTTCGCGACCGGCTTGGTAAGCAGCAACAGAAGTAACCCCGGGAAAATCCTTGGCGATTTCCTCAATGTTTTGCATACGTTTTAAATATTCTTCGTGAACTTCATAACGGGCACCGGGACGAGCTCCCGAAGCAGCATCACCAAGATATACCAAAACAGATTCAACTGAAGAAAAAGGTTTGTCTTCATGGTGTTCAGCAACAGCATTAATAACGGCTTCCGGTAATTTGTAGCGACGAAGCAAGTTAACTCCTAATTCGATATGAGTACCCTCTTCATCATTGATAACTTTACCCACGTCATGAAGTAAAGTGCCTAAACGGACAGTGTTGACATCAGCTTTGAATTCATGGGCTAAAGCGGTAGCGATCTTGACTGCTTCGATAGTATGTTTAGCTAAATTTTGACCGTAAGAATAGCGAAATTTATATTTTCCAATTTGTTTTATTAAATCTACAGGTAGATTGTAAACACCAACTTCCTGGCAGATTCTCTTACCTTCATCCAGTAGAATTTTGTCCATTTCAGACTTGGTTTGAGCCACTACTTGTTCAATTTTTACAGGCTGAATACGTCCATCTTTGATAAGTTTTTCCAAAGACAAACGGGCAATTTCCCGACGGGTAGAATCGAAGGAAGAAATGCGAATATCGTTAGTTTCATCTAATTCAATTTCAACACCCGTGGCTTTTTCAAAAGCACGGATGTTGCGACCTTCACGGCCAATAATTTTCCCTTTAATTTTTTCATCAGGAAGACTTATAGTTGAAACAGTGTATTCTGCCACATAATCAGTAACACCATGTGTCAGTGCTGTAGAGAGAATTTCTCTTGATATCTCTTCTTGGCGACTAGTAAGATCGTCTTTTGTCTCATCAATTTTTTTGGAAACCCAGTTGGCCATTTTCTTTTCAACGCTACTCATCAATAATTCTTTGGCTTTGTTAATATCCAAACCAGAAATATTTTCTAATTTTTCCAATTGTTTGCGGTACAACTCATCGATTTGATCCAGTTTTTTCTTAACTTCGGTATTTTGAGAATCCAAACTTTGTTCTCGGGAAAAAAGATATTTTTCTTTATCTTCAATAGAATGCAAACGATCTTTGATTTCAGCTTCTTTGGATTTAACCTCGGCTTCAATACGATGGGCATTCTCAAGAATTATATTAGCCTTAACATCGGGAATTTCCTCTTTTACTTCACTCTTTTGGGGTGAGAATACTACACGATTTAGACCTTCTGACTTATCAGTCTCTTTTTCTTTAATTGTGGCTTTGGCTTTTTCTTGGCCAGAAGGTTTGGTTGGGACTTTGACAGAAGTTTTGTCTGACTCCAAGATAGTCTTGAATTTAGATAAAAACGAATTGAACATAATACTCCTTATTATCTTTTACCTATGGACCCGGAAAAATCTTAGTCGACAAAAAAACGCGGCGATGACAAGATTAAATATAGGTACATTTTAGATTTTGAGTAAAAGATAAAAATAAATAATTTAAAGATTAAACAATCGTCATAGTTTACCTGTTTTGAGTCATTTCGTCAATTACAGTTTTAATGTCATCATAGGCAAAACCTTTTCTAAAAAGAGAGGCCATTATTTTAGTTTTGACTGCTCTATCCGACCAATTTGTGGATTGATATTTTTTGTGAGCCAGGAGTTGACGAATTTTTAGCTGGTCATCGTTTTTTGAGTCTATAGGAAAATCAAGTTGATATTTGGCAAATAAATGTCGAAGGTAGGCTTGAGGGTGTTTGGAGTAACGACGAAGTAGGTATTCCTTAAAGGCAGTGGCGTCGAGTAAAGATCGGGATTTTAATTTATCAATAATTTCTTGGGGGATGTGGGAAAAATCGCCTTGTAGAGAATATTTTATTTGGTAAAAAACTAATTTTTGTTTAAGTTTGGGTAAAAGGATTTGGGATATTTTGGGAGAAAGAGCAATTTGACGCAGGGAATAGGTATAAAGCAGAAAGTAAAGTGAACTCTGCTTGAGGCGGTTGAATTGAGATTCGTCAATATTTTTACCTGATTTTAGGCCAAATTTATACAAATCATCGACATATAAGGGCAATTTTTGTTTATCGGAAAAAATCAACCAAAATTGATCTTTATTCCTCCGACTGGGAAGAATCTTTTGAATTTTGAGAGTCACCTTCAGTTTGAGATCTAACCTTTTGCCAAATTTGTTTTTCTAAGTCTTTGACAATTTTGGGATTGTCCTTAAGATATTTTTTGGCACCTTCACGACCTTGGATGTTTTGATCACCAATTTTGAAGAAAGCACCTGATTTGATAATTAAACCGTAATTTACGGCTAAATCGACAAGGGAACCAGTGGTAGAAATACCTTCGGTATTCATAATGTCGAATTCGGCCTCTTTAAATGGTGGAGCGACTTTATTTTTTACAATCCTTGCTCGATGTTGGGAACCTATTGATTCACCGCCAGTAGTTTTAATATTGGCAATTTTTCGAACATCAATTCTAACTGAAGAATAGAACTTGAGAGCTAAACCACCGGGGGTGGTTTCGGGATTGCCAAACATTATGCCGATTTTTTGGCGTAATTGATTGGTAAAAATTACTACTGCTTTTGATTTACTAATAGCACCAGTAAGTTTTCGAAGAGCCTGAGACATGAGACGAGCTTGAACCCCCATCATGGAATCCCCCATTTCTCCTTCTATTTCAGCTTTAGGAACAAGGGCGGCAACTGAATCAACCACAATTATATCGACAGCATTAGATCGGACCAGGGTTTCCACAATTTCCAATGCCTGTTCGCCATTGTCTGGCTGAGAAATTAAAAGATTATTTAAATCAACCCCGACGGTGGCGGCTCGAGTTGGTTCAAGGGCGTGTTCGGCATCAATAAAGGCGGCGGTTCCACCAAGCTTTTGAGCTTCGGCAATAACATGAAGAGATAGAGTAGTTTTTCCCGAAGCTTCAGGTCCAAAAATTTCAGTAATTCTGCCACGAGGTAAACCACCAACACCAAGAGCAATATCCAGAGGTAAACAGCCAGTAGGAATAACTTCGATGTCCATGTCAGTACGTTCACCCATTTTCATAATAGCGCCATCACCATACGCCTTGGTAATTTGTTCCATGGCTAGACGAACAGCTTCAGATTTCTTGTCAGATAAGCCGGGATGAGTGCTTTTTTTGGTTTTCATGTAAATAGTAATAACAATTTTGACTGTATCAAGTCAAGGAGTAAAACCGAAGAAAAGGCGAAGATAATTCTCTTTCCAAATTGTAAAATCATGGAGTGTAATAAAACCATCACAGTTGAAATCGGCTTTCCAAGTTGGTAAATTTATAACCCAATTACCACACTGAGTGGAAAAATATTCTTCCCTCCAAATTGAATAATCAATCAGATTACTTTTACCGTCACAATTTGCATCGCCAACACTTTTAGCGTTGCCTTTATTTTGACATTGAGTGCAGTTGAAGGGAGACGGAAGAGTGGTTGGGGATGGTTTAAAGGTAGGTGTGGGTGTTACTTCATAGATAAATAAAGGATTTGACCAAACCCGACTTTTTCCACTGGACACTCTAACGCGAATGTATTTTTCAGATCCATTAGCAGTATAGGAAGATGAAGTTTTGTTAGAATCACTTTTTAAAATCGTAGCTCTGTTGCCAATAAATTCAATATTCGAGCTCCTATTGGTAGTAGCGATAACCGTCTTTCCTGAAACAGTAACATTTAGTTGAAGATCAACATCTCCGAGGGCAATAAAAGCTGAATAAAAGTTGCCATTCTTGAGATTGCTCATTATTTCACTATTGGCAAGCAAATTGGAATTGACTCGAACATGTGTAGATCCACATACATTTGTGTACTGTGTATTGTGGCAATCATCAGCAGCAATACCCCATTTTTTGGTTCCTGAGGAAAGAATTTCATCCCAAACATCTTCAGCATTTTTTTGAGATAAAGCTATAACTGCATTGAAAATTTCGATAGCGTGATATCTTTGTATGGAATTAATAGCCGAGACTGGCCAACCGCCATGAAGTGGTGCCCCAGCATAAGCATAATGAGGGTGATTAAGGATAGAAAAACCTCCTTCTGCCAGGATGCCGTCTATTAATGTCTGAGGGTCTTTAATCAAGTTAATATCAGGATTACTGGCATTAATTCTACCTATGTGACGCTGGTATGTATTATCAACTACAGTTTGTTCTGCCCCGGGGAAAAAAAGAATTCCATTTACTTTTGGATCTTGGGAAAATTCTAAATTTGTATATGTGTCATTTTTGGTAATATGATCAGTAATTGAAATAAAGTTGAAACCCAGATTCTTATAGAATGACACTAGTGCTTGGGGAGATTGGTGACCGTCTGATTTGTTGGTATGGGTGTGAAGTTGGCCTTTGTAGATATTCGTCTTTGGGACATAAGGAGAGTTAATAGCAAAGTCCTTTGCATAAATTGAGAAATTAAAAAAAGAGCTAAAAAGTGAAAATAAAAAGGCAAATTTCAGTATTTTCTTCAGTATTTTATTCAATATTTTATTTTATATAAAGTACAATAATATCTCAATAATTTGCCAGTTGACGGAAAAAAATTTTGGATTTAAAGTAATGACAGTGAAAAAAATTGTTATGACGAGTGAAGCATGAAAAG
>JAGOPG010000006.1:0-14473 GCA_017992115.1 Candidatus Shapirobacteria bacterium
TAGTGGCTAGGGCCGTGGAACCAACAGATAGGGTTTGATTTAATAAGAGACTGTTGGCAAGGACGTTACCACTTGCGCCAACAGAGAAACGGGTTGAGAGATTAGAAGTGCCAATATCGTAGTTTTGGAAAGAAAGGAAATTATAGCCACGATTGGTGTTAAGTATTTGAGAATTAAATATGTTTCCCGAAGAAATAGAGGGGTTATAAAAATTGACAAAGCCCCCACTAGTGGGGGCGGTAGCCTGAGAGTTAAAATTTACCCCGCCTCCACCATCTGGTAGAAAATTAATATTTCCATTACTGCTTGTAGCAGTTTTTATAACAACACCTTGACCTTCGAGAGTAAAAGTACCGGAATTAGATTTAATTGAAGGAGATGTTTCACCTAAATTTAAATTACCTTGATTATCAATTACTAATACAGTGTTTTTTAAGCCATAGGAAGAGGGGGGCAATCCTTGAAGAGTTTCAGAGTTGATTGCATAAGCAACAGTGGCAATTTGTTGGCGGGGATTCATTACTTCACTTCCGGTAGTGATTTGAAGCCAAACCTCAGGATTTTCAGAAAAAACATCTTGAGAAATCTCTGATCCATGAGTTTTTCCAATAATTACGTTAAAAATACCATTTTCATCTGGTGTAATAGATTGGCTATTGCCAATGGATGAATCGTAAAGTTGGGTACCGGCAGAGCTGGAATCAAAAAGTTTGAAATTGATGGGGGTAGAACTAGTGATAGGATTACCGACACTGTCGGTGAGACGTCCTTGGAATGAGAGGATTCTTGTTGGTTTTACAGGACTGGTGGCAGTAGAATAAGCTAAATTTTGTCGAGTTTTAATAAGACTTTGTTGATAGAGACTATAAACTAGACCGAGAAAAAGAGCGATGAGGCTACCGAAAATAAGATATCGAGTGAGAATAGTATTGAAATTAGATTTTTTCTTAATTTGTTCAGAAGTAGAAACGACGGGTTTAACAAACTTAATTAATTGTTTCTTGATTAAAAAATTTTCGAAAGAAGCAATAGATGACAGTTTTCTCTGAATGCTGGAACTAGAATTACCTTTGGCCTTGAGAAAGTCGAGATATTTTTGAAGATTTTGAGTAGTAAATTTATTTTGAAATTCCATGAAGGTTTATCCAATCAAGATATTGTCGAACATCATTGATATAGTTTTTTATTGTATGAGAGGATTTGTTTTCTTTCTTCAGCTGTTCTTTGTACTGCATCAAAATATCTTCTAGTTCTGGAGATAAGTCATTGAGGTCATGATTATCATTTTTATTTGCCTGTTTAAAAAGATTTGAATCGGTAATATGTTGATTGAGTAAAAATCGGCAAAAGGTGGAGAGAGATGCTAAGTATCTTTTGGAATTGTTTTTCCCAGAAAGGTAGGTAATGTAACTCTTGATAATGTCGATGGAAATTTTGGATTGAGAGAAAGAGATAAAAATCTTTAAATCTTGAAGATAATTGCGAATGGTACTGGATTGATATTGTCGTTTTTGGAGCCATAAGGAAAATGATTTTAAGTGGTGAGGGAGAATTTGAAGTGTCATTTGGTTTTAGGTTTGAATTTATATTTTTTATACCGATTTATCTGTTTTTAGATATCGTTTATATTAATAATATTAATATCTACTATTATGAAAAGGGAGTCAAGAAGTAGTTTGACGGCATTTTTGATGTTATTTTATATAGATTAATTAATATCAAATTAGATATTTGATATTTTAAAAATCCTTTCATAATTATTTTCACGTCATTATTATGTGCCTTCAATATATATTATTCTCTATAAAATAGAATCATATTTTTAATATTTTAAAAAACTGCTTTCGGAGAAATTGCGGTTTAGTTAATTAGATATTAATTGATATTTTTCGTTATATTAATATAACGAAATAAGCTTTAAATATATTTTTTGGTATACCAGATTTAACAGGTGTCTTTTGATCTATTCAGACGTATCTTGATTTTATTGATGTAAAATATACGGTTTAGGTAAATATATATTTTTGTCATTTTTTTACCCAATCATATAATTTTTTTTGCACATTATATTTTACATTTATCTCAGCATTAAATATTATATTCAACCTAAAGTATTGGTATAGTTGTATATTTATTTGTATTATCACTCTGTTATGAAAAGTGCTAAATAGTGTTTTTTTCATTTATTTTTGTTACTATTTGCTATGAATGATAAGTCTTTGTATATAAAAATTGGTATGGGTATTTTGATTGTGTCGTTTGTTTTATTTTTAGCTATAAGAGTTGTGCCTTCAGTAATTATTACTTTGACAAAGGCAGCTCCGCCAGCTAAGGTTTCAATAAGTAATTCTTATTTATTGGGAGGACGTACTTTAGCCCGTGCAGATGGTGAGGATCAGTGTGTAGTAAATGCTTTTATTTTAGATAAGGATGGAAAGGGTGTGCGTGGAATATATGTATCCCTCGATGGTGGTCCAGATGGTGTGGTTGAGACTATATCTGCTGATGATGGAAAGGCAGTTTTTAACTTTAAATCAAAAGTTGAGAAACAGTATAAATTAACGGGGACAATAGACGGGGTATCTTTTGGAAAAGAGGTAACGGTTACTTTTAGGGGAGAGTAGGTTCGACAAAAATAATGTTTATTTTTTGATTTAAATCAAAACTATTTGTTTGGGCGGTAATTTGATACTTACCAGGGAGATTACTAGAGAGGTTAAAAACAGCTTTTCCTAAATCATCGGTAATTGGTTGAACTGGATCGATAGTAAGTGAAGGGGTGGTATTCAGGCTGACTTTTTGTTGACTAACGCCAAGTCCGCTAGAATCGAGGAGAAAAACGTTGATGCGTATTTTTTCCTCTCCATTTCCTTGAGCTTGAAGGGGAGAGGCAAAGAGATAAGAATTGTTTTTAGCAGGCAAGGAACTGTTAGAGTTTGAGGCACGACTGCCCAAAATAGTTGTTTGGGTGACTAAAAGGGTGGTTAGAGTCAACGAAAGGATTATAACAATAATAATGATTATCTTTTTGTCCATGGTTTGATACTAACATTATAGATAACTGCAGGCAAAAAACGAAATTTTTTTCGTCTTTTAAATAAAAAGAATAAGAATGAGGAAAAAATCAGACAAACTAAAAAAATAAAAATCCAAAAAATGCCGGTTTGGCCGTAGAGGAGAGTATTTGATTTTGGAGAATTGTTGTCTAGATAAGTAGATGTGCTGTACAGTCTATAGACTGATTTGGAATTATTAGCTAAATTTACACTGTAATTGCCCCTAGAATCGGTTTTAGTTTCCAACACGGGAAGAGAAAGGGCTTGTGCTTGTTTAACCAGTTGAGGTCTGTTTTGCTCATAAAAGTGGAGTTTAATAGTACTATCTGGTATTGATTGACCGGAAGCAAAATTATTATTTAAGTCGAGGGAAATAGTGGGTGAGAGTAGAACGGGGCCAATATTAGTCAAATTGTTTTCTGGCGGTTCTGGGAAGCAAACGGGGTTATTGAGACGGTTAGAATCGTCAATTGAAATCAAACATAATTCCTGAGGATGTCGAGGAAGAATAACTCGATCAAAAATAAAGTAGCCATTTTTTTGACTATAAGTGACGGCGAAAGCTTTTGGACTACTTAACTCTACTCTGGATTCGGGACTAGTGTAACCAAAAATAGTGACGACAGTACCGGGAATACTAGCTGAAACAGAAACACTTTTGGTAAGTGTAGCCATTATCTATGATCCTGATATTTCTTTTTTAGTTCTTCGAGCTCTTTTTCTAAGGCTTCAACTTTTGGTGTATTTGAAGCTGAATGATTTTGTTGTTGTCGGCCTTTTTTATATTTTGAGATAAAGAGCAGGATAAGAATGATGACAACAATAATGCCAATAATAATTTTGTAAGGAATAACCCAAAAAAATTGAGTGGCGGTTAGTAGTTGACCTGTATGTCCGTAAACAGCATTTAATTGGGCTTTGTAGCGCCCGAACATGAATTTTTTTTCTAAAGTATTAGTAAAATCTCGACTTGTAAAGGGAAAAATATTGGTATTGTCCAGATTAATTTGCTTTGTTTTAATACCAAGCATGTTATATACATTTATAGATCCTGCAGGAGTAATGTGAACATCAGAAAGATTGTTGATGGTAGTCTTAAAATCTATTGGTCCGTATTCTGAAAAAGAAGGTGTAGCGGAAAAGTGGGTAACCTTTGCACTTTCATTAATATCTCCGGGAACGGTAATATATACCAAGCTACCAACTTTGGTTTCGATGGAGGCTCCGGTTTGGGTGAGGGTTGTTTCTAAATTATAGTTGTAAAGAACCATTGCATAATGCCCGCCGGGAGTAGCTCCTTCAGGAGCAATGACGGTGAGTGTTAAGGCTTTGGTTTCTCCCGGTTTTAATATGAGACGACTAGGTGATACTTGTATCCAAGAAGCGGCTGCCCAGCGATTGTCTTTTTGATCAGTGGTGTCTATACGAAGGGGAGTTCCCATATCGTCAACAACAATAAAGTCTTCGCTAGAAACGCTAAGTTGTTTTTCTGTTTTTGATTCATTTCTTACCTTAATTTCAGTAGTAATTACTTCTCCAGGTTTAATATTAATTTCAACCCGGGGAGGAATAGCACTAATACCTAAGGTGTTCTGTTGAGCAAGAAGTGGTTTTGTAAATAAAACGGCGAAAAATAAAAATATAGTCAGGACTTTTTTTGGAGCAGAGTTGTGTTTCATTTTTTAAAAGGTAGCAGTAGCGGTGTAAACCACTTTTGCTTCATATTCGCCAGCCTCTTGAGTGGTGGTGGCGGTAATTCGATAACAGACGTTGGCAGATTCGGTTTGTGAAGGAGTTTTGGGGTTTATCATTACCGGTTGAGCATTCTGATAACCGATTGCAAAAGGTTTCCATTGACCCTCTGTAAAAGGAATACTCGATCCTAAACCTCCAGCATAAAAGGTGTAACCAAACTCAGAACGGGTAGTACTGGCCCCGCTCCACGCTGTAGCTAGAGTGGTGGTGCAATTACTGCCATTACAAAGAGTATCTGGAATGGTGGTGTCAGTGTTAATATTTTTCATTGTGCCTTGTTCATATGCGGTAACAACGTAACCACCGGGAGCATTGGTGACACAAGAGACTCTTTGGGCAAGTTGATTGATGACACCAAGTCCAAGAGAACCAAAAACAACACTATCACCAGTGGTATTGACAGCTCCTGCACTGAGGGTGCCATTACCAGTGCCACAGACTGTACTTCCAACTCCGTTTACACCAACGTTATCAATATAAAAACTTAGAGTTGGATCGATGGTGGCAGTTACCCTAACAGATTCGACGATAGCAATTTTGCCGTTGGATTCTTCAGTAATGTTGCCACTAGAATCAAGACGACGAAGAATAAAATTAAAGATATTGGCATAACCCTCGGCAGTTGCAGGATGAGAGGGGCTGGGATTTATGAGTTGGCCAGCGGCATTACCAATGATAATAACGCCAGTTTGTCCGGCACCAATAGGGTTTCCAGAGGGAGTACTGCAACTTATAAGGTGGTAGAGGCCGGAAGATAAGGTAGTGGTACCGATACTAGCGACACCTGCATAAGGACAGGTAATATTGGCAGTTCCGAGAGGCAATGCATCAAAACCGGTTTGATCCGGGATACCATTACTAATCTCAGGCGAATCTGGGGCTTTAATAAGGACTTGCCAAGAGCCTCCATTGGAAGTTGTTTGTGGTTCAAAGGAAACAGTATGGATGGCAGAACGTGTAGCAATAATGCCACCTCCAGCGATAGCTGAACCAGTAGTGAGGACGGGGTAGACTAATATGGTTGAAGTAGAAGCGACATCCTTGACAATATAATTAGTTTGACTACCACCAACTCCAACGGTAATAGTATCTCCAACGAAGAGGTTATTTGTAGTTTGAGAAGGGTTAGCGGTAGAGGTATTGATGGTTAGGATGGAACTACCCCCTGAATTACCAACGCCAACTCTGCCATAGTAAGAGAATTGAGAGCTGGAAAGGGTATCACGGACATTTTTGGCTGGAATGGAAAAAGATTTTTTAGGATACAAAGAAGAAAGCAAAGCTAAGACTGAAGTTAATAAAAACAGTTTTATCAGAGTTGATTTTTTCAAGCTATTTTAGGAGTATGAATGTATATGAGAAAAGATTACGGTTTATATGTAGAATTGTCAAGTGTTAATTGATTTTAGTCTAAGGATAGTAATTTTATATGGATAATAGCAGGATACTGGTTTAACTGTTTGATACCTTTTGTTGCTTTTTTAATAAAAGGTAAAATACTGAAAAAATTAACAGTATACTGATGGACAGTATATAGGGAAAGACAAAAAATTGTTGAGTCAAACTTTCAGAACCAGATTCAATTTTCACCTGATATACTCCGGGCCAAGCAGGGGATTCTAGCAAACACTGTTTGGGAGTGTTGTCTTCGGGGTTTAGACAATGAATAAGACGACTATGACCGGAAAGCACAGTATAGGGATAAATTTCTTTTTGCCAAAGTGTAACATTGCCTCGAATGAGTGAAATTTTGCCGCTAAGATGAGAAAAATTCGTGCCTAGATTTTGAATTTCACCGTTGATTTTTACTGGTAAAAATGTGTCCTTTATAACAGGATAGGTTTGTAAATTGTTAATTTTTAACTTGCTTTCCTGGGTACTATTTGAATAATTGAGAAGAATATTGGAACCAATTCTGGCCAGATTTTGACCTTGAAGTAAATCTGGATTAAGAGGTTTTTGGGAAATAAAAAAAGTGAAATATGAATCATTGTCTTGGGGTTGAGAGTAATTTATTTTTAATACTAATTGACGAGTTTGGTGAGGTTGAAGAATAAATTCTTCTCCCAACCGTAAATCACTATTTCCTAGTGAAAAATTTACAGGAAGTGCTTTTTGTTCGTAGTGTTGGACATGCCCGAGATTATCGATAGGTTTCCAAGGAAGGATGGAAGTGGTGAGCAATACCGTTTGGTCAGAGTTGTTTGTTATCTCATAAGCTTGGGTGTAGCTTTGATTAGGTTGCAAACTTATTTCTATTTGGGGGGGTTTTAAACCGAGATTAAATTGGGGCATATTAGTAATTTGGAGTTAGGGTGTAAGTAATAAAAGTTTGATAATCACCGGCACTTTGGTTGGGAGAAGTAAGGACTTTATAAGTGATGAGAGTTTGATGGTTTTTTACAGGATTGGATTCAGAGGCGATAACGGCGGGGACCTGATTTTGAAAAAGGTTAGCAAAGGGGCGATAATAATTTTGAGAAGGAAAATATTGGCTTGCCGCCGGACCTTGGGCGTTAAATCCGAAGCCGTAACGATTATTTTGGGTCCAAGGGGTTGAAAGTAGTAGGGTGCAATCACCTTGGTCACAACTGGTGTCAGGAATAAATAATTGAGAGTTTATCCAAAGAGGGTGGTCTTCGTGAGCAGTGATTTGATAACCCCGTCCAGAAGGGGTAGTAACGGTAAGAATATTACTGTCAGTTACCCCGATTCCGGGGGTGATAGTGCCAAAGTCGATGAATAGTTTATCGATAGTGAAAGTTAGATATTCGAAAGTATCATAAATATATTGGAAGCCGGATTTAACTGCCAATCCACCTCCTGTCGAATAACCGGGGGCATTTTGACCGACTGTATCAGTAAGATTAAAACTGGCAGAGTTTTTGCTACCTGAGGTAAGGTTAAAATTACCCCAGTTAATCAAATAAGAAGGAGAGGAAAATTTTTGAGCTTGAACTGAAGGAACAAGAGACAAAAAGCAAAAAACAAAAAACAAGAAGTTAATTTTCATCTGAATCGTCACTAATTGTTTTTTCTAAATATTGAGAGTCTTTGAGAAGATTTTTGGCAATGGTACGGATTTCACTTTGATTGGAAATATTAATTATGTCCCGAAGAGAGCTTTTTAAATGAAGGGAGACCCAAAGCATGAAATCGGTTTGATCGCGGCTTAAGGAAACTTCGGCTTGTTTTTTTTCCTGTTGAGAAAGAGAAATAAGGTAACTGATAGGAGTGATTAAAACCAAGGAAAGGAGCTGGATTAGCGACTGATATGAATCAAGGCTAGTACTATAAAAAAGAATGGTAATTAAGGAATAAAGTAAATTAGTGGTGCTAGAGTTGGTGAAGGAGACAGAGAAAAGTAAAAAATAAATCAAGAAAAAAAGAAAGGAATTAATAGCTCCAGTGGAAAAGACGATTAAATTTACAATAAATACCAATAGAGGCAGGTTTAATTTTTTGGTAAAGAAGAGGGTTAATATCAAGATAATTGTGGCAAAAGCGATGATTTGAGGAATAAAGGGATTAAAAATAGGAAAAAGGTGAAGTAAAAAGGCAGCTAAGAGAGGAAGAAAAAAGGCAGAAAATCTAATAATGGTGGACATTAATTACATTATACATGGTATATTTTTTATATTGATTAAATGGGTTAAAAAAATTACAATTAGCGATGTGGTAATGGTAATTGCCTTGGTAATGATGAGTATTGGGTTAGGGGTAAAAATGAAAGAAGTAGACAAAAATAAAGAAATTACTATAGAAAAAAGACAGGAATCGATTCCGTTGATAATTAACATTAATACCGCAAGCATGACGGAATTGGAAACTTTGCCAAGAATTGGTCCAGTTACAGCTAAAAAAATTATTGATTTTCGACAAACTTACGGAACCTTTAAGAAACCTGAAGATATTATAAAAGTATCGGGGATTGGAGAAAAAACTTATGAAAAGATTAAGGGGCAAATTGGAATATAAATATTTGGGGATATCAGTAGTATTTTGTTTATTTTTTTGTTTTTTTTTAAAAAGGGAAATACTTGTAAAAGTAGTGTACCAATCTTTGGTGCCGTCAGAAGCAGCGTTGTTGGCGGGGATATTGTGGGGTGGTAAAGAAAACTTGGGTAAGGAACTGTATCGAAATTTGACTGACAGTGGCTTGCTACATTTAGTGGTGGTCAGTGGAACCAATCTAACAATAATCAGTAGGAGTTTGGTTGAATTTTTGGCTAAAATTATTGGTAGATACACAGCCATAGTAGTGGGTATGATGATAGCGTTGACATATATAAATATTGTCGGTTGGCAGATACCGGTAATAAGGGCTGAATTATTTATGGGATTTTATTTTGGAGCTCAATTTTTGGGAAGACAATTTAAGCCTTTAAAAATTTGGTTAGTGGTAGGGGCATTAATGTTTTTTGCTAATTTTAAGATAGTAAACGAGGTTAGCTTTTGGTTGTCGATGATGGCATTTTTAGCGGTGTTGACTTCTTCTGGTAAAAATATAATAAAAACAAACTTGTGGGTAAATCTAGTGGTAACACCGATTATTGCTTTTAAATTTGGCAGTATTGGCCCTTGGTCAATTTTGGTAAATTTAGGAGTATTGTTCATGGTGGAAATATTAACGATTTTAGGTTTTGTTGGTAGTTTGTTGGGATTGATTATATTGCCGGTAGGAAAAATTGTTTTAAGCTTGTGCTATCCATTTTTGAGGTATTTGGTTGAAATAGTAAATTTTTTTGGTCAAGGTGGAGCAATAAAAATTAGTTTTAATGTGTGGATGCTTTTAGGTTGGTACCTATTATTAGGAGTATATTGGTATGAAAAAATACGTAAATAAGATAATTTTACTTGGAATTGGATTACTTATCTGGGGGATATATTTGGGCTATCCAGGTAATGAAATTAAACTGATTTTTTGTGATGTGGGTCAAGGAGATGGAGCGATGATAGTTAAAGGTAAAAATCAGGTCTTAATTGATGTAGGTGCCGACAATGGAAAAATGGTTAAATGCATGGATAGGTATTTACCATTTTGGGATAAAAAAATAGAAATGTTAATAATTAGTCATTGGGACGAAGATCATAGTGGGGCATTAAAAAGTCTAGTTAAAAGTTATCAATTTGAAAATTTAATAGAATCTACTGTTAGTACGCAAGGATACGAAAAAATGATCGATAGTAAAGTAGTGAAGGCTGGGGACAGGTTAGGTTTTAAAAATTGGTATATTGATATAATTTCCCCCCGGGAAAATACAAGAGAGGATAACGCCAGTTCAATAGTGATGGTGGCTAATTTTGCTGAGGGAAGTTTTTTATTTAGCGGAGATGCGGAATTTGGGGAGGAAGGAGAAATGTTAAGTTGGTGGAAAAGAGAGGTTGATGGAATCAAGATATCTCACCATGGTTCAGCCGGGGCAAGTAGTTGGGATTGGTTACTGAGATTACGGCCGTCAATAGCAGTTATTAGTGTTGGAGAAAATAATTTTGGACACCCAAGTAAGGACTTAATTGATAAATTAAATAAAATTGGGGCCAATATTTATAGAACGGATAAGAATGGAGACATTGTATTGAAGTGGAACTAATTCCCAGCAACTGATTGATAAACTATATTTGACAATTTGGCAATAGCCGAAGATAATTTGGAAAAATCTTGGCCTCTGGTCATAATACAAATTAAATAAGGTTTTTGAGGATAGTAGACGATACCACAGTCATGTAGTTGTTTTTCTCCCGTAAGTTCAAAGGTTCTTTCGCCAAACTTGTGAGCAATTGGGATTTTGGAATTATTAACTCCTTTAACAAGAGCGTTTTGGTATTCAACCTTAGAAAGAAGAGAGAGAATTTTTTCGGACATATCACGATTGAGATATGAAGCGTTGAATAAAATTCGGAAAAAAGCAGCGTATGATTTTACAGAAATAATATTACCTGAAGGGTTGGTATAGGCACCACTAATATCGATACCGAGATTAGTAAAATTCTTGACGAAAAGAGAATTGTCAATGTGGTCGAAAAGTGTATAATAGGCTTGATTATCGGAATAAATGAGCATGTGTTCAATCAGTTCCTCGACAGTGTAGTTTTTCTGGGGGATTAGAGTAACTGACGGCAAAATAGATTGTTTTTCAGTGGCAGAGGGTGTGGCTATAGTGATTAATTCTTGAAGTATGGCGGGGTTTTTTTCGGCTTCTTTGTAATAAGCTATAGCTAAAGGGAGTTTTATTAGAGAAGCAGGAGAAAAATTTTCATTTTCATTAATTCCCAGCCAAGGTCCATTATTAAGATCACGAAAATAAACACTAGCAAAGGATAGATACTGACTATTTTGAAGTTCGGAGATAGCGTTTTCCAGGTTTGGTTTGAGACGGGAAAGAGAGACATTTTGGGAAAACTTGGAAGACGAATCGCATTCTAATAGAGGGTTGATAAACTTATAAGAGCCTTGATTTCTTTGTTCAGAGAAGGTTGGAGAAGAAGATGAATATTTTCCGATAATATAGCCAATAATTATTAAAATAATGGCAATTACAATGAGTGGAAATAAAGAATATTTTTTCATTAAATTAAAGTAATAATATCATGGGTAAATCCCATTTTTAATTAATGGAAGGTTATAGAGTTGATATATAATAAGTAATGGATTTCAAGGAAGTAGAGACTAAATGGCTAAAAAAATGGGAAGAGCAAGGGGACTTGTATGTAGCAGATAGTGGTGATGGTGAAAAAAAATATATTTTAAATGAATTTCCTTATCCATCGGGTAGTGGTTTACATATTGGTCATGTTTTTTCTTTTACCGGTGGGGATATTTATGCCCGTTTTAAAAGAATGCAAGGATATAAAGTATTGTTTCCGATGGGCTGGGATGCGTTTGGATTACCAACAGAAAATTATGCAATTAAGACAGGTCGAAAACCACAGGAAATTAGTCAGGAGAATATAAATCATTTTCGGGAACAGATGAAAAGACTGGCTTTTTCTTTTGATTGGTCTCGTGAGGTAAACACAGCAGATCCAAATTATTATAAATGGACACAGTGGATATTTATACAATTGTTTAAAAGAGGTTTGGCTTACAAACAAGAAATGCCGATAAATTGGTGTCCTGGCTGTAAAATTGGTTTAGCCAACGAAGAGGTTGTAGATGGTAAATGTGAACGCTGCGGACACATTACCGAAAGAAGAAACATTTCTCAATGGGTTATAAAAATTACTAAATATGCAGATAGATTGTTGAAAGGGTTAGAAAAAACTGATTTTATTAATAAGGTTAAGCAATCGCAGATAAATTGGATTGGAAAAAGTGAGGGGGCCAAAATTAGGTTTAAAATTATAACTCCCTCTATTGAAGAGGAGGTGGCAGAAGATTGGAGAGGTTTTAATCTAGAAGCATTTACGACCAGACCAGATACATTGCCTGGGGTGACTTTTATGGTAATTGCACCAGAACATGAATTAGTAGAAAAGCTAATTAAAGGGCAAGTGATTGATGAAATTAAAAAGCGAGAGATAAGAGATTATGTAAAAAATTCTAGAAAAAAATCAGATTTAGAAAGGACGGAGTTAAATAAAGAAAAAACCGGTGTGTTTACAGGTTTACATGCAATTAATCCTTGGAATAAAGAAAAAATCCCAGTTTGGATTTCTGATTTTGTATTGAGTAGTTATGGTAGTGGGGCGGTAATGTCGGTTCCAGCTCATGATGAACGAGATCACGAGTTTGCGGTGAAATTTGGTTTAAAGATAATTCCAGTAATTGAGAAAAAAGATTGGGATTTTAATAAAAAAGCATTAACAGAGATTGATAATAAAGAAGGAATAGAAGAAATGCTGTTATGGATAAAAAAGGAAGGTGTAGGTGAAAAATCGGTATCTTATCATTTACGGGATTGGATTTTTTCAAGACAACATTACTGGGGAGAGCCTATTCCTATGGTTTATTGTGAAAAAGATGGTTGGCAGCCTGTAGAGGAAAATGATTTACCAGTAATGTTGCCAGAAATTGAGAAATATGAACCAACAGATGATGGACAAAGTCCCTTGTCAAAAGTAAAAGAATTTGTAAATACTCGATGCCCTGTGTGTGGGGGTAAGGCAAAAAGAGAAAGTGACACCATGCCAAATTGGGCAGGTTCGGATTGGTATTTTTTGAGATATATTGATCCTAATAATGATATAGAAATATCTAGTAAAGAAAAATTGGAAAAATGGCTTCCGGTAGATTTCTACATAGGAGGAGACGAGCATAATACACTGCATTTACTTTATTCACGATTTATTTATCAATTTTTGTATGATTTGGGAGTAGTTCCGAGCGAGTATCCGGAACCATATGTGAAAAGGGTATCCCATGGAGTGATTTTGGGTATGGATGGTCAAAGGATGAGTAAATCAAGGGGAAATGTGGTGGTTCCAGAAAGTGTTGCAGAGAGGTATGGAGTTGACGTTTTGAGGCTGTATTTGATGTTTATGGGGCCTTTTGAAAGTACTATGGCATGGAATGAAAATACTTTGATTGGTGTTAAACGCTTTTTAGAAAGATTTGAGAAATACATCAAGAAGGAGGCTGAAAAAGGAGTAAAAAGAAGCAATGTGGAATCAATGTCAATACTTCACAAAAGTATTGCTGACATTAGTCGGGATTTAGAAGAACTAAGTTTCAATACGGCCATTGCAAAGTTAATGAAGGCTATAAACAATTTAGGTGATCTTGATAGAGATGGAATAAAAGATTTGATTAAACTTATTGCTCCTATGGCACCGTATACAGCAGAGGAGTTGTGGTTTGAACTGGGTGAAAAGCAATCCGTTCATAAAGA
Organism: Candidatus Shapirobacteria bacterium; assembly: GCA_017992115.1. Lineage (GTDB taxonomy): Bacteria > Patescibacteriota > Microgenomatia > UBA12405 > UBA12405 > UBA12158. Next base: position 13,643 of record JAGOPG010000006.1, read on the forward strand.
GTCTTGGCCTAAATATAACGAAAAATATTTAATAGAAGAAAAGATTAATGTTCCAATTGCAATAAACGGAAAAGTAAGAAAAGTCATTTCGATAAGTAAAAATAAGGTAGACAATAAGGATGAGATGCTTAATCAAGCAATGGAGGATAAAAAAATCAAAGCATTGATCGAGGGAAGGGAGATTGTAAAACAAGTTTATGTGTCTGGAAAAATGCTGAATTTGGTATTACGGTAATTTTAGCAGAAAATATTATGGTCTGCTAAGGGTATTATAATTGTATTTTTATCGGTACTTATTGTTTGATTTACTACTTAATTAATATTGATTATAGGGATAGGAAAGAAAAGAAAAAATACTTATATCCAATTTTTTAAAGCTAAATGTTGTTATATTTTGATTCATTATTTTTAATTATGTTTTTTATTAACCGTTAAGCATTTTTTTAATAGGTAATTTTTAAAAAGTGGGGTAGAAATATTTATAAGTGCGGTAATTATGATATATTTAATATTGATTAAGAATTAATTGATAGATTATTCTCGTATTTTTTTTAAGGAGATTGTATCAATGTTTTAGACGCGGTTAATTTTGCGGATAATTGTAAATTAATGCGGTAATATGATATATGTAAGAATAAAATCTGCGGATAAAATATTTTGATGTATTCCCAGACAGAATCGAACTGTCATTTCAGGTTTAGGAAACCCGCGTTCTATCCATTGAACTATGGGAACTTGGTTTTTTGTCGGGGATACAGGATTCGAACCTGCAACCTCACGCACCCGAAGCGTGTACGCTAGCCAATTGCGCCAATCCCCGTTGTTAAGAAT
>JAGOPG010000006.1:14573-31960 GCA_017992115.1 Candidatus Shapirobacteria bacterium
TAGCGCTAGCCTCAGCCAAAGGCTGATCGTCCTGTGGACGAAATTGCGCCAATCCCCGTTGTTAAGAATTAGCGCTAGCCTCAGCCAAAGGCTGATCGTCCTGTGGACGAAATTGCGCCAATCCCCGTTGTTAAGAATTAGCGCTAGCCTCAGCCAAAGGCTGATCGTCCTGTGGACGAAATTGCGCCAATCCCCGATGTTAATATCTGGGGATTAGGTTAGTTAATCGTCTGCTTGTAATGCTTCGAATAGCAATGCAGACGGGCGCCAATCCCCGAGAATATAGAATTTTAGCACGAGTACATAAATGTTATTTTAATATATAGAAAAGATTATATGGTATTAGTGCATGGTATTTTTAAATTATCATTTTAGCAGTCATTGTTTTTGAGTGATGATAGTGAATTTTTTATAAAATAACGTATTCTTTTGATAATAATGTTTATATTTGACAAAAAGTATAAATATTTATAGACTGATATCATGATTAATGATGTTGACAGAAACAGTAGGACATTAATTGTTTGTTTTGTTGTTGCAGTAATGGTTTTGATTCCTCTAAGATTTATTGAATTAGGTCAGGAAAGGGAAATTATGAATTCGCAGGTATTAGGGGAGTCTGTAGAGTATGAAATGATTGAAGAAGAAAAAACGGCTGATAGTTTGTCGACAGCAAAACTAGAGGCACCTTACGATAGTATTGATATTATTCGCTAAAGGTTAGCGATCGCGAATTGTAAGAGTATAAAGCGCAGAACGGGTTGATTCCTGATCGGGTACTTGGCCGTGAACGATAACTTTCGTGCCGTCGGGGGTTAAAGATATTTGTTTTGGGATGTTTGGGAAAGTAAATAATAAATTGGTGTTGGTATTATCTGATTCAACTGAAAAAAGCTGATTATCTTTTAGATAGATAAGGTAGTCAGTACCCGGTATCCACTGAAGATGACTAAAATCAGAATTACCTAGGAGAAAGTTGGTGTCTTCTTTGAAGTCGTAGACATAATATTGTTTTATTTGTATTTGACGAGTTTCCGGTTGGGTACTGCGATTTGGAGGCGGATTGGAAAGTATTTTTTCTAAAGTTCCGCTTTGACTGGCCTCATAGAGAAGTTTGTGTTCATTACCGTTAAAAGAAAGGATTGCTGAATCGGTCGCGACGAATTTTTTTAAAGGTAGAGGTAAATTAATTAGTTTTTGAGAAAAATTATTGGATTTTAATTCAGCCCAAGAGAGACGAATTTGGGGAATTTGAGGAGTGATGTCAGTTAATTTTTGGGTTGAAAGATTTTTATCTAGGTTTAAAAGAAAACTGGGGAGGGACTTGGCAGTAGCTAAAACTTGTCGCGAATTAGGCGAAAATTCAAAGTTATATTTATTCCAATTGACGGTTGAAGTATTGCTTAATAAAAGTTTTTGAGAGCTTAGGCTGGGTAAGAGGGGGATATCGGTTAATTCTAAAAGGTAAAGACCATTATCTTTGCTGGTAGCTGATTCGGAAGCTTGAGAATAAATTATTTTTTGGTTATCTGGAGATAGTGAACTTTTGGGTGTGTCGAGAAGAGTTAATAATTTTGCTTCGGGTGAGGCAAGGAACAATTGGGCATCGCTTTGGTAAACTATTTCAGGAAGAATTTGAATGGTTTTAGACCAAGGGAAGTACCCAGCTTTACTAATACGGAGGTTATATTCACCCGGGGGGAGATTTAAAGTGTCGTCAGTAGCACTTTTAAGAACATTGTCGATATAAATACTGGCTGATTTGGGTCGAGAGGTAGCAGATAAAAGCCCGGTTGCTTTAAGTTGAAGTCCACTTTTTTTTATGTCAAGACGATAACCGCGAGCGAGGATTACTAAAATAAAGGTGAAAGCAAGGATGAGAGCACCTATACTAAGGATAAAAATTAGACTTTTACGGCTGGAATCGGAGACCATTAGTGTATTATATAGAATTATGAGCTGGATGCGAAAGTTAGCAATTGATTTAGGGACCTCAAATTGTATTATATGGATGGAAAATGAGGGAATAGTTTTAAATGAACCGTCAGTGGTGGCGATTGAATCTGAAAGTAGACAAGTTTTAGCGGCGGGGATTGAAGCTCGAAAAATGGAAGGAAAAAGTCCTGAGTACATTGAGATAGTCCGACCGATAGAATTTGGGGCGATTGTTGATTACGAAGCGGCAGTAGGGATGGTGAAGTGGTTTTTGCGTCAAATAATGGGAGCTACTTGGATTATAGGGCCAGAGGTAATGGTAACGGTGTCCTCAGGCCTAACTCAGGTAGAGCAAAGAGCGGTGATGGACGCCATTTTGGAGGCCGGAGGAAGGAAGGTGTACTTGATTGATACTCCACTGGCGGCTGCAATTGGGGCAAAGATATCCATAATTGAATCGTTCGGGAATATGGTCCTCAATATTGGCGGTGGAGTAATTGAAGCAGCAGTGGTAGCTTCAGGGGGGGTGGTGGCTAGTAGATCTATTCGAGGTGGTAGTAGTCGTTGGGATGAGGCAATTGGGGAATATTTGGAAAAGAAGTATTCTTTGGCAGTAGGAGAACAAAGCATTGAAATGGTAAAGATAAAATTAGGGACAGCAGTAAAGTTAAAGAAAAATGAAGTGATTACAATAGGAGGGAGAGATTTAGTATACGGTTTACCTAAAAATATAGAATTGTCTGCAGATGAAGTGTTTGAAGTGATCAGACCTATTTTAGACGAGGTAGTATTGGTGGTAAAAGAGACCTTAGAGATTACTCCTCCAGAATTGGTTGCAGATATTGCTGATAGAGGAATAGTCTTGATGGGTGCGGCAGCTAAATTGAGAAGTTTACCACTATTATTAACTAGAGAAATTGGAGTGTCTGTTCACCTTGCTATGGAGCCGGAAAACTGTGTTATCAAAGGGGCGGCGATGGCCTTGGAAAATTTAGATATATATCGTCGGGCTGTAAAATGATATATTCCATATTTTAAACTTATAATTATTGATTTTAATATTTTTTAACTACTAAAATTATTATAAATTTATGTCTTATAAATATAGTACAAAAATATTTATTATATTTTTGTACTTTTTATGTTTTATATCTATATTAGGGAATAATTTTAGAGTAATAAAATTGTTCATGTTATAGAAAATGAGATAATTTTATATATTGAAAATATGTATATAATAATTGGAATTATTAGGGGATGATATACTTAAAAATAACCATAATAAATATTTTTATATAAGATATTTTTATAATGAAAAAATACGTTAAAATTTAAAAAATCGTTTTCTACAATAAATAACTGCTTTTGATTAAATACAAAAAAGAATAAAAACGATGAAAAGGAATCTAAAAAATATAAAAAAAAATACTAAAAATAGCCTAAAGATAGAGAAAATAATGGGTATAGGCTTTTTTGGCAGAAATAGTCGTCAACTGCTAGATTATTTAGAATCCAGAGAAAATAGAAATAATAATAAAATTTGGATAGTTACGGTAAATCCTGAATTTATGGTTAAAATGAAAAAGGATCCATATTTTAAGGAATTGATAAATAGGGCTGATTTAAGGGTGATGGATGGGATAGGTTTGGTGTGGTCAAGAAAAGTTTTGAGTGAAAAAGGATTCTTTAAAAAATTTTTTAAAGGAATTGAAGAGGGAGTTAAAATATTAAAAGGTAAGGGGAGGGATAGGGTAATAGCCGGTTCTGATTTGATGAACGAATTATCAAAAGTAGCAGCTGAAAAAAACAGAAAGGTTTTCTTTTTGGGGGGGTGGGGAGATAGGGCTAGGCTAAGCGGGGAAAACCTAAAAGTTAGGTATCACGGTTTAAAGTACGATTATTGTGAAGGTGAACCAAATGTGAATAATATTACAGTTTTGCGAAAAATTAATGAGTTTAACCCAGATTACTTATTTGTAGCTTATGGAATGAAAAAACAGGAGGAATGGATTGTGAATAACTTAAATAAATTGAACTGCAAGGTAATTATAGGGGTAGGAAGAAGCTTTGATTATTACAGTGGAGCATTAAAAAGAGCTCCTAAATTGTGGCAAAATATGGGTTTGGAATGGCTTTATAGCTTAATACAAGAACCAAAAAGATGGCGTCGACAATTAGCTTTACCACAATTTATATGGATGGTATTGACAAATAAAAACAATTAGAATTCACCCCAAAAGATAATTTCCGGTTCGAGATTGAGGTTTAGTTTTTCTTTAGCGACCTTTTGGACGTGATCAATAACGGCTTTATAATCTTTCGCACTAGCTTGACCAAGATTGACAATAAAATTGGCGTGTTTGGGACTAATTTTGGCATCACCAATTTGAAAACCTTTTAGACCAAGTTCTTGGTCAATAATTCTACCTGCGGCATCGTTTGGAGGATTTTTAAAGGTGGAACCAAGGGAATTCATAGATTGAGTAGATGTTTTTTTTGCTAGTATTTCCTTTACAATTTTTTTGGAAATATTTTTTTCCCCTGGTGATAATTTAATGATGGCCGATACGATAACTAAATCTGGATTTGATTTGAATTCAGAATTGTCATAGTTCCATTTCATTAAACGTGGATCTAAATCAGTGATTTTTTTGGTTTTACGGTTAAAAATTGTAATTTTTTCTAAAAATCGATTAAAGTTGTTTTTGTTGATTCCATGAATATTTCCAAAAATAGCTCCACCAATGGTACTGGGAATGTAGGTAAATTCTTCAAGACCGCTAAGATTATGATTAATAGTGTCAGCGATAAGTTGGGGAAGTTGAACACCAGAATCGACTAAAACGGTATCATCCTTGAGATATTCTATAGTATTGGAGCTGTTTTTAATCACGACTCCATCAATACCACGATCAGATATTAAGGTATTAGATCCATTACCCAGAATAAAAGCTTGGGGGTATAGACAGAGGGCTCTGATAAATTCGGTCGATGATTTGGTGAATATTAAAGTTTTGGCAGGTCCACCAATTTTTACAGTGGTGAAAGGTGCGAGAGGGTGGTTTTTCTTAATTTCCATAAATGAATTATAAGCGATAGGAGGCCAAGTGTTAAATAGGTCTTATAAAAAAATAATATATTAAATTTATGTGGAAAAGTGAAAAAACGTAATATATCTTATAATAGTAAATTTGACTAATGGGGTAGAATAAAGAATGAAAAAATTTGGAGTTTTATTGGTGATTGCATCAACCGTGTTTGTTTGGTTTTGGTTTAATAGATTTAGAATCCAAGAACCGATCGCGATAGATGTGAAGGTATCACCTACCCAGGCACCAAAAAAGATAAAAATTGCTTTTATGTCCGATGTTCATACCGAAACTGAAAGTTTAAAAAAGGCATTAATGGTAGCTAAAGAAGAAATGGTAGATCAGGTAGTTTTGATAGGTGACTTGACAAATAAAGGTGATGAAAAATCACTCTATGAAATAAAAAAGGTTATGGATGATTCAGGTATAAGTTATGCGTCAGTGCCAGGGAATCATGAATATAGTTTGGATAACTATATAAAAATTTTTGGAAATAATTATGGAACAATAGAAGAAGATTTTTTGAAGTTAATTTTGATTGATAACAGTTATTGGGGAGGATTTAGCGAGGAACAAATTAAGTGGATGGAGATAGAGATGTCAGATTGTAAGAAAAAAATATGTCTAGCAGTGATGCACAAACCAATTAATAATTTATTTTCAAGTCATGTTATGGGTGAGGGTAGTCATAAAGTGGCGATGGAAGCAGAGTGGTTGAGACAGTTGATGATTAACTCGGGGATAAAAAGGGTGATGGCGGGTCATTTACATTACGCCAGTTCATATGAGCTTGAGGGAATAAGAACTGATTTGGTGGGAGCAATTTCAAAGGAAAGGAATACTCAAAGTGCTAGATTTACAATTTTAGAAATTTCTGTTGATGAAATAGAAAGAAAAGTGGTAGAAATAAATGATGATACTGGGAATTGATCCGGGATTAGAAAATACTGGTTGGGCAGTAATAAAAGATGGCCGATTGGTTGGTGTTGGAGTGATTCTGACTAGCAAAAAAGATAGCAGCCAAGCAAGATTGAAAAAAATTTATGAAGAAATACAAAAAATCATAAAAAAAGAAAAGGTGAATGTGGTGTCTATGGAAAGCCTATTTTTTGCTAAAAATGCTAAAAGTGCATTGGAGGTAGCAGAGGCAATTGGCGTGATTAAAATAGCAGCAGAAGACTTAAAAGTTGCGGTGTTTGAATATACTCCTCTACAGATTAAGATGGCTTTAGTGGGCTATGGCAGGGCAGAGAAGGAGCAGGTGGAAGTAATGGTGCGACAGAGCTTGGGAATTGAGGAAAATATAAAACCCAGCCATGCTTCAGATGCAGTAGCTGCGGCTTTGACCCATGAATACACTTCGTCTTTTGTTCGGGATAATAAGATGCTATCATGATTTTATGATTTCTAGTTTAAAAGGTAGGGTTTCCAGGCTTTGGGGTAATTTTGTCGAGATTGAAGTAGGAGGTGTGGGTTATGAAATTCAGTTGTCAGTAAGGAGTATTGAGTTTCAGGTTGGAGATGAAATTAAATTGTTTATTTATATGGCAGTGTCGGAGAACGAGATTCGATTGTTTGGTTTCAAAACAGTTGAGGATTTGGATTTGTTTAAGTTATTGGTTACGGTTTCTGGAGTTGGACCAAAAACAGCATCAATAATTTTGGGAGAAAAACAAAGTGTGGAAATTATAAAAGCGATTGGCGAGGCTGATGTTGATTTTTTCAAAAATATTAAGGGAATTGGATTGAAAACAGCCCAAAGAATTATTGTTGATTTAAAATCAAAAATTGGTGGTTTGGGAGAATTAAATTTAAAAGAAGAGTATCCTTTATTAGAAGATGATTTAGTGTTGAGCTTAAGACAATTGGGTTTTGAGAAAAGGGAAATTGAAACGGTAATTAGAAAAATGCCAAAAGAGGTCATTGTTTTAGAAGAGAGAATTGGTTGGTGTTTACAAAATTTGGGAAGATAAAATGGACAAAAATTTAGACCCAAAATTAAAATTAGAAGATAAAGAAACTGAATTATCGCTACGACCTAAAAAATTAACTGAATTTATAGGTCAAAAAAAACTTAAAGAACAATTGGCAGTATTTATTGAGGCGGCTAGAAAAAGAGGGGAGGCATTAGATCATATTTTATTTTATGGTCCACCGGGTCTGGGAAAAACAACTTTAGCTATGTTATTGGCAACTGAGATGGGTACCAATATCAAGATTACTTCTGGTCCGGCTTTGACCAGGGCGGGTGATTTAGCCTCAATACTAACTTCTTTGAAAAAGGGTGACTTATTGTTTATTGATGAAATACACCGATTAAATAAGACAGTAGAGGAAACTTTATATAGTGCTATGGAAGATTTTATGCTGGATATTGTTTTGGGAAAGGGGCCATCAGCTAGAAGTGTGCGTTTGAAGTTGCAGAAGTTTACGATTGTAGGGGCAACAACCAGGATAGGTTTAATTTCAGGTCCGATGAGAGATCGATTTGGAATAGTTCAACAGGTTGATTTTTATGAGAACGATAAATTAGCTCAAATTGTGGAGAGAACAGCTGAATTGTTGGGTGTAAAAATTGAGCCTGAAGCAGCAGTGGAAATTGCAAAAAGGTCGAGAGGGACGCCTCGGGTTGCAAATAGATTACTTAAGAGAGTGAGAGACTATGCTCAGGTAAACAATGATAAACAAATTAGTTTAGCAGAAGCAAAAAATGCTTTAGAAAAATTAGGAGTCGATGAATTAGGTTTGTCTGATGCAGATAGAAAGTATTTAGATATAGTCAAAAAACAATATAATGGTGGCCCGGTAGGGGTAGAAAATATTGCTGCGGCATTAACTGAAGATGTTGAAACAATTACTGATGTCTACGAACCCTTTTTAATGAAAAAGGGATTAATCAAGAGAACTTCTAGAGGGCGAGTGATAGTTTGATAAAACTTATTCTGATTGGATACCGAGTAGCCAGAGAACGGCTTCTTTCCGATAACGACGATCTCCACGTGCATTGATACGGATAGCCGGAAGCTTACCTCGTTTACCCCAACGTTTGATTGTTAGTTTAGAAACACGAAGTAAATCGGCTACTTCAGCGACAGTTAAGAGATCGGGGAGATTGTCGATGCTAATGCCATTAACTTTTTTGGTGGGGGATTTTTGAGGTACAAGGTTGTCTTGTGATAGGTTTTGGTCGTCCATATTGTGGTGTCTTTTATATCAAATGAATATTTAATTAAAATCATTAAAACATAAAGTATAAGAGTAGGTCAAGATATCAAAAGTGGGTCTTCGGAGAAAATGTAGTAAAATGGGTTATGAAAATAGCTTTTTTTGGAGTAAAGAATTGGGAAAAAAAGATAATCGAGGAACAAATTACTAATTTAGAAAATTTTGGAATAGGAATTTTTGAAAGTGAAGTTCAAGATGATTTGGAACTGGCGGCGCAGTATGAAATTCTATCAGTGTTTATTTATTCAAGAATTGATAAGAAAACGTTAGATAAGTTACCTAATTTGAGAATGATTGCAACCCGATCGACTGGTTTTGATCATATTGATATGGATGAATGCAAAAAAAGAAATATTATCGTTGAAACAGTGCCTGTTTATGGTTCAAGAACGGTAGCTGAATACACTATCGGTCTAATGCTTGCTGTAGCAAAAAATATTGTTGAGAGTGACGAAGCTCTTCAAGATGATGAGTTTTCTCCAGAAGGATTGACAGGAATTGATTTATATAAGAAAACTTTGGGGATTGTTGGTTTGGGTAAAATTGGATCCAATGTAGCGAAGGTCGCAAGGGCGATGGGAATGAAAATTGTGGCAATGGACAAAAATCCTAATTTAAAAATAGTGAAAAGATATAAAATTGAAATGGTAGGTTTAAAAGAATTATTACAGAGATCAGATGTGGTAAGTTTGCATGTGCCGGCGATTAAAGAGACCTATCATTTGATTAATCGAGATACGGTTAAATTAATGAAACCCGGTTCAATTCTGATAAATACCTCTAGAGGGGCAGTGGTTGAAAGTGCAGCAGTAGTATGGGCTCTTGACAAAGGAATATTGAGGGGGGCGGGTTTGGATGTAGTTGAAGAAGAAGATAAAGTGGAAAGTTTGGCAATGATTTTAAGCCAACAACCAAAAAAGGAAGATTTACAGGATTTGTTGAGCTACCATATGCTGCGAGATAGGAGTGATGTAGTGTTTACGCCGCACAATGCTTTTAATACAGAAGAGGCTATTGGCAGGATTATTAAAACGACAATTGATAATATTAAAAATTTTTTAAAAACTAACCAAAAATGAAAGCAGTCATAATGTGCGGCGGGGTTGGTTCTAAAATGTGGCCTGAAAGCCGAAGCAGTTCTCCAAAACATTTTTTGCCCTTAATAGGGGAAAAATCATTATTTCAGATGAACTGGGAAGCGTTGAGATTAAAATTTTCCCCAGAAGAAATATTTTTACAGACTAACGCAGAGCAGGCAGAGATGGCAAAAAAACAGGTAAGTGAAATTATTGCTGAAAATATTTTTGTAGAACCGGAAATGAGGAACCAAGGTCCGGCAACTGGTTTTGCAGCTAGTTCTCTGGTTAAAAAAGGTTTTGGCGATGAGCCTTTTATGCTAGTTCAGGCTGACGTGCTTCGTCAACCGGAAGAAAATTTTGTAAAAATGATAGAAACTGCAGGGACTTTAGCTCAAAGGGAAAATAAGTATATTACTGGAGGAATTAGACCAAAGAATATCGTTAGGGGAGTGGATTATTTGGTAAAAGGGGAATTAGTGAGTGAGGAATCGGGAATAAAAGTATATCGAGTAGCAGATTATATTGATAGGAAAGAGGAGGAAAAAATTCAGCAATATATGGGTGGTGATAAATTGTTAATCCACGCCAACCATACTTGTATAACACCTAATAATTTAATGGCAATGTATAAAAAATATAGAATGGATTGGTATGAACCATTACAAAATATAATTAATGATGGTGATATTGTGACGGAATATGCCAAGATGCCCAAAGGAGCAATTGAGGAGATTACAAAGGAACTTTATATAAATGGAGGGGCGATGGTAGTGGAATTACCATTTGAGTGGGTTGATTTTGGAACTTGGGAATCGCTTGCTAGGTACTTGGTAGAAAAGAAAATGATAGTGTCTGATAGTAAAACGATAGAGTTAGATAGTACCAATAATTTTGTACGAGCGAAAAAGACAGTTGCTCTGATTGGGGTTAATGATATGGTGGTGGTGGATAAGCCAGACGCGTTATTAATATGTAAAAAAGAAATGAGCGGTCGAGTGGGGGAGATAGTAGATAAACTTAAGGCCGAGAACAAAATGGAATTGGTGTAAAGAATCTGTAATAATAATTACAGATGGAGTTTAAGAGAAAATCAATTAGATTAGCTGGAATTGTTTTGGGGTGTGATTGGGGAAAATGATAATTTAAATGATAAGGGCGGATTTGATATGAATAATAGGGTAGGGGTCGACCGATGTGTCTATCCAAAATTGGGAGATATTATTCAATGGTTTAAAACAATAACGACAAACGAATATATTAAAAATGTAAATATAAATAATTGGCCAAGATTTTTCGGAAAATTGTGGCAGAGAAATTATTATGAAAGGATTATTCGAAACCAATATGAATATAAACGAGTATGTGATTATATAAAAAATAATCCTCAGAAGTTGATAAACCAAAATAAAAATGGTCATTGAAATATAACGACCATAGAATAAAATTAGAATGTGGGACAGGTTTTTGACAGTAAAAAGTATTTGAAGGTTCAGAGAGAAGCTATCGAGGAAAGATTGGCGAAATTTGAAGATAGGTTGTATTTGGAATTTGGAGGAAAATTTATTGATGATTTCCACGCGATGAGGACTTTACCTGGTTACGATGCCAACAACAAATTACAACTCTTATTATCTTTAAAAAAAGAAGTCGGTGTAATTTATTGTGTTTCCGCAAAACAATTAGCTCAAGGGAAAATAAGAGGCGATTTCGGAGTGGGGTATGATGTGGCAACTTTCAAAGCGATAGAGGATTTAAAATCTTTTGGTTTAACCCTTGAAGGAGTGGTAATAAACCGTTTTGAGGGTGAAAAAGAGGCGGAGTCTTTGATTCGTCAGTTGAAAAAGATGAAAATTAAAGTGGCTATAAGGAAAGAGATTAAAGGCTATCCACAGGATTTAGAATTGGTAGTCAGCAAAGGTGGTTTTGGTTTAGATGAATATTTACCTGTAAAAAAGAAACTGATTGTTGTTTGGGGGGCTGGTCCTGGTTCTGGTAAGTTGTCTACGTGTTTGGGTCAAATTTATAATGAAGAAAAAAGAGGTGAAAATTCTGGTTATGCTAAATTTGAGACTTTTCCGGTGTGGGATTTACCCTTGAAGCATCCAGTTAATTTAGCCTATGAGGCAGCTACAGCTGATTTAGGAGATTATGTTCTCATAGATCCCTGGCATATTAAAGCTTATGGTAAAAAGGCTGTAAATTATAATCGGGATGTAGACTCTTTTCCTGTATTAAAAAAAATATTTGCGCAAATACTAACGAGAGATAATTTTTCTAAAGGATATAAATCGCCAACTGACATGGGAGTGAACAGATTGTCGTCCGGAATGATAGATATGGAAAAAATTTCGGAAGCGTCTAAATATGAAATATGCTTTTACTGGTTTAGATATAGGGAAGAATTTAGACGAGGATTGACAAAAAAAATTACTTTAACAAAAATGAAAAAGATTATGGATGAATTGAAAATAAATGAATCTTTTTTAAGGACAGTAAAACCAGCAAGAATTAAAGAGGGGGCGGCTATTGAATTAAGTGATGGTAGAATTGTGACCGGGAAAAGTTCAAAATTGCTTAGACCTGAATCGGCAGCAATCTTAAATGCGGTTAAAATATTGTCGGGAATTGATGACCGATATAATTTAATTTCACCTTCAGTAATCGCTGAGATTTTGAAATTAAATCGGAAATTGGCGAGGAAAAATGAGGGATTATCGGTATCAGAAACGATGTTAGCTTGGGCAATTTCAGCCAGAGATAATCCACTGGCAAAAAAAGCTTTAGAGAATATCCTTCAATTAAAGAATTGTTTTATGCATACAGTATTGACGCCGGTTTGGGGAGATAAAGAATTATTTTTAAGATTGAACTTATGGGTATCGACTGATGGAAAATAAAATCCCCCCGCAGTGGCGGTGGGATTTTAGATTTAATTCAATCCCGATTGATCGGGATTTCGTTAAAGATTACTTTAACTCAACTTGAGCTCCAGCGGCTTCCAATTTGGTTTTTGCGTCTTCAGCTGCTTCTTTTTTCATAGTTCCAAGAGAAGCTGGAGGGGCATCGACCATATCTTTGGCTTCTTTCAAACCTAATTCAGGTTTGAATTCGCGGACAACTTTGATGACGGCGATTTTGTTGGCACCAGCATTGGTGATGGTGACATCAAATTCATTTTTTTCTTCGGCAGCAGGAGCAGCACCAGTAGCAGTGGGAGCGGCACTGGCAGAAGGAGCAGTCATAGCAACGGCTTTGACATCAAATTTTTCTTCAAGAGCTTTAACTAATTCGGAAAGCTCTAGAACTGAAAGTTCAGAAATTTGGGTTAGTATGGTTTCTAGTTTTTTATCCATTTTTTTATTTTTAATTAATAATGAACCAATTTACAACTGATATTTACTTATCGGCAATTGCTTTCAAAGTTAATACCAATTGCTGTTGATTGAAACGCATAGAGTAAACAAGTCGCTCTAAGGGGTTTTTAAGTCCACCAATAAATTGAGCGATAAGAGTGGATTTGGAAGGAAGAGAAAGGAATTTTGTCAGTTCGTCTACCGAAAGAAGTTTTTGATTATATAAACCGTATTTAAAAAAGGTTTTGTCTTTACTTTTATTTACGGCGTCGATTTCCTTTAAAGGAGCAATTTCGTCGGTTTCAGAATAAGCGATAGCAGTAGGGCCAGTTAATGTTTCTGGTAATTTTAGGCCTAATTTTTCAAGAGCACGTATGATGAGAGTGTTTTTAACAACTTCTATGGAACCACCAGCTTGTTTAACTTTGGTTCGAAGATTACTTATATCGGTGGCACTTAAACCCTGATATTGAAGTAGAGCGGCTGATTTAGAATCAGAAAGTTTTTTACTTACTGCTTCGATTTTATCGATTTTTTTTTGATTTGGCATATATTTTATATAAAAAAACCTCGACAGCATCGAGGTGTAAAAAGGTTATTTTTTACCTCGGCGGGACTTATGATTGCCTGCTGTCTGCGGATACAAGGGCTATTATACACTATTTTGGGTGGTTGGCAAAAGGAAGTTTAAGGGTTAGACTAAGGCCGTTGTAAATTGAAAGGAGGTTTCTATGAAAAAAGAAACGGTAGAGCGAGTTATAAATAGTATGTCGGGGGGAAACGTACATTTAAGAATAATTTTACAGGAAAGTTATAAAGTTTGTCAGAAAGAAATAGAATTGTGGCCAGAATGGAGGGTTCCTCGCTTAATTTCTGGTTTACAGAAAACGGCAGATTATTTAATTAACAATCATTTTGGTACGGAAAATTTTAGAACAGATTTTGCAAAAATAATTAACAAAGGAAATAATTATTGGGATTTACCAGAAGGTAGAGGTGCTGATATGGTTTTTGTTAGGTATTTGCAGGATAAATTGATATATAAAAATAAATGTCAGAAAAAATAGATAAAATAATTTTTGATTTTGATGGGACGGTAGCAGATACATTTCAATTGAACGTAGGCTTAATTAAAGAGATGAGGCCAGATACCAGCAAGAAGGAAATCGAATTATTCAGGAATAACGGGGTAGCGGTACTTCAGAAAGAATTAAATTTATCTTTAAAAGAGGTTTTAAAACTATTGGGATTGTTGGCCAAAAAACAAATGCAGATAATAAATAAGGCAAAAATTTTTCCAGGGATAAAAAACATTTTTGATGAGTTAAGAAAAAGAGATATAAAGATTATTATATTAAGCTCTAATACTACAGAGAATATTGAAAAGTGGTTGGTGCACCAGAAAATTAAGGTAGATAAAATAATTACGAATAATAATATCTTTGGAAAAGATAAATTATTAAGAAAAATGGGTAGGCAATTCGTTTATGTCGGTGATGAAGTGAGGGACGTGGAGGCATGTAAAAAAGCGGGGGTAAAAATGATTGGTGTAACCTGGGGTTTTAATACGAAAGAGGCTTTGAAAAAGGCGGGGGCTGATTATTTGGTAGACAATAGAACGGAATTGCGGAAATTGCTTTTGACCTTGATCCAGTAGGGTGATTGTCGACAAATAAGATGATTGGATAGATAGTAATTTAAGTGAGTAGGGGGAATGAGTTCTTTTACTAATTCTTCTAAAAAGATACTATTTTGAGAACCCTTGATAAGTAGGGTACTATTTTCAGGAAGGCATTTTTTTAAATATTCAGATGCTTGCCACCAATAAAGAAATTTTTTAGCTTTTGGGCCAAAATAACGGCTAGTTTCTGGTCCAACACTAATGACTTGATCGGCATTTTTGAGTGCAGATTTATATAAATATTGGTGAGACTGTTTGGAGGCGACTCCTAACTCTCTCATGTCTCCCAAAACAGCGATTTTAGGAGAAGAGAAAATAGCAAGAAATTTGAGTAATTCTTCAACAGATAAAGGGGAAGAGTTGTATGAGGAGTCAATGATAGTAGAATTATTGATTCCTTTTAATAAACTAGAACGACTAGCTGGCAGTTGAAAATTTTTAGTAATATTTTCTAAAATCTGGATTTTTTTTAATCCAAAGTGTTTGGCTAGGGTGAAAGCAGCGCCAATGGAAATATCGTATATTTGGGGTAAAAAATAATTTTTGAGAGTAATTTTTTGTGGCTTAATAAAAATCTTGTTTTTATTGGTAGTAAATTTGACAACTAAGGGGTCTAAGGGATTGATAATGGCGGTTTTAGCTTGATTAATCAGTTTGGCTTTTTCCTGAGCAATTTCTTCCAGAGAAGAAAAATTCTCTAAATGTACCGGCGAAACATTGAGAAAAATAGCAATATCCGGGTGGACAATACTGAGTAGAAAAGACATATTTTTGGGAGTATTTTTGGAATCTATACCCATTTCCAAGAGATAAATATCAAATTTTGGCCAGTAAAAAATAATTTTAAAAGGAATTAGAAGAGCGATTTTTAGCCAAGAAAAAAAGGAATAATCAGGGTTTTGGAAACCTAAAATATTGAGAGGAATACCGGATTCAGAGTTGGCGCCATAGTTGGTTTTTACCTTAAATTGAGGAGTAAGAGCAGCCTGTGAGGCTAGAAGAGTGGAGCTTTTTCCTGCTGAACCGGTAATGCCAACTATTTTAAGTTGAGGATTAATGAGTTTGTCTTTCGCAATTTGGATTTTGGCGAAAAAGCGAAGGTAGTAGAGGAAAAGGAAAGCAATTTTTTGTTTCATATAGTGACCCTTCTAATCGATGAGTGCAGTCCTGTAAGTATAGTATAGAGGGGGGTATTTAACATATCGGCTATTTTATAGAGAGAGCAAGGTTCGTTAATGTTTGGGGAAATAATAGTAACTTTATCGCCTATTTTGGCATTTACTGTCCGAGGAATCTTAATGGTAGTCATATTCATAGCAATATTGCCTATTACTGGGGATTTTTTTTGATTAAGTAAAAAAGAAATGTTATTGCTCAATTTCCATGGAATACCTTCAAAATAGCCTGCTGTAAGAATGCCAATATTTTCATTTTGTTTGGCGGTATATGTACCATCATAGCCAACTTGATTGCCGCTTTTGATTTGCTTAATCAAGGCCAATCTGGAAGTGAAAGTTAAGGCAGGTTTTAAGATCTCCCTTTGTTTTCGACCTACGTTTGTATGAGGTCCAAAAGGGGAATAACCATATAGTCCAAGGCCAAGACGAATTAAATTAAAATATGGATCTTTGATTAATGAGCCACCGGATGTGGCCGAAATATGTTTGTATTTAAAATTAAAACCGACTTTTTCAAGAACAGAAACTATGTTTTTGAATAATTTGATTTGGTTGTTAGTAAAAGTGGTTTTTTGAAGATTGTTGGCTTGAGAAAGATGAGAATAGATACCTTCGATTTGAAGATTTTTACAGTTTTTAAGTACTGAAATAAATGATTGGACTTCATTTTTTTGAATTCCGAGTCGATGCATACCAGTATCAAGTTTGATATGAATTTTTGCTCCGGCTTGATATTTATTAAGTACTTTGAGTGATTCTATGTCATAGACAGTAAAGGTATATGGTAGTTTTTTCCAAATTTTAAAATTATTGGGGTCGGTATAACCCATAATCATTATGGGGGTTTTTATATGATTTTTGGTTAGTTCATAGGCTTCGTAGAGGGAATCGACCATTATATAGGGAGGATGTAGATAGGAGTCAACGATTTTGGCAATTTGAACAAGTCCATGACCGTAGGCGTTTGATTTTAAAACGGGGCAGATTTGGGTATGGGAATTTATTTTTTGAAAATAGGAAAAATTACTAAGTATGGCTTGAGAATCAATAATAATTTCGTTTAATGTTTGATAGGAATGCATTTTATGTATTGTAATATATTTGAATTATAACACAAAATTTAGCTATATATTTTGAGTTGACAACGTAAATATTTTATTTATACTTGAAATGTGAAAAAGATTAAAGTGGGAGTGGTCATGGGAGGTGAAAGTAGTGAAAGAGAGGTATCTTTGATGACGGGAGAAGAGATGATTAAAAATTTGAATAAGAAGAAGTATAAAGTAGTTAAAATTGTACTACCTTTTGATTTTAAAAAAATCAACAATAAAATTATTGACATAGCGTTAATAGCTTTACACGGAAAAGGGGGAGAGGATGGAGTGATTCAGGGTTATTTGGAGACTTTGGGAATTAAATATACTGGAAGTGGGGTTCTGGCTTCAGCGGTAGGAATGAATAAAAAAATATTTAAAAAATTAATGGAGGCAAATAAAATATTAATGCCTAAAGTGGTGACGAAAAGCCCGTGTGTAGTTAAACCGGTTAATGGAGGATCGAGTTTGGGGGTATCGATTGTAAAAAATGAGGAAGAACTGGAAACTGCAGTTAGGAAGGCGAAAAAATATGATGATGAAGTTTTAATTGAGGAATATATTAAGGGAAGAGAATTGACTTGCGGGGTGTTGGCAGGAAAAGCAATGCCGGTAATAGAGATTAAATCTAAGAATGAATTTTTTGATTATCGATCAAAGTATAGTGAAAGCGGGGCGAAGGAAATTTGTCCAGCAAAAATAAGTGAAAAACTTAGGCAAAGAATTCAAGAGATATCAGAAGGAGTGTTTGAG
>JAGOPG010000028.1 GCA_017992115.1 Candidatus Shapirobacteria bacterium
TTTTTGCATTTCCGGGCATCTCCACCAATTCCTGTCTTTCTCTCTCTTCAACTTCTCTTTGTCTCTTGATATTTTCTAAAAACATTTCCTCTTTTTCTTTCTCTTTTTGCTCTTTTTCACTTCTAATTTTCTCAATCTCTTCCTCAACATTCCTCCCTTGCCCCATCGTAGCTTGGCGAAGGCGGGCCATCTCTTCTTCTTTTTTTTGTTGTTCTTCTCTTTCAATTCTAGCCACATCTTGGGGATCTATTTTTTTTAGACCTAATAATTCTTCTCCAGTAATTACACTTTGAGTAATATCTATTCCCCCTTTAACCCCCTTTTCTACCGTCTCCTTGCCAATTTCTCCAAAACCTTTAACCACTTTTTTAAAAATTGAATCACTCATCTATATTTCTCTCCTGCCCTCAAAGGCTCTACTTAAAGTCACTTGATCAGCAAAACCTAACTCTGCTCCCATTGGCAATCCACTTCCAATCCGACTAATTTTCCCATTAAAACCCGCACCAATCAATTTCTTCTTTATATAAAGTGCCGTCCCCTCCCCTTCAATCGTCGGATTTGTCGCCAAAATTATTTCTGTCACTTTTTCTTTTTTTATCCTTTCAATTAATTCCTTAATCCTTAGATCTTCTGGGCCAACATGATCTAGAGGATTTATTACCCCACCCAAAACATGATATCTCCCCTTGAAATCGCCAACTGCCTCTACTGCCAATACTTCATCGGCCCTCTCTACTACACATATTTGAGTTTCATTACGGTTTTTATCCCGACAAATATCACAAATTTCTGTCTCTCCAACCCCAAAACATATTTGGCAAATCTTAATTTTATTTTTTAACTCACTTATGGATTTTGCCAAATTTTTGGAAAAATCATCAGGTACAGATAATAAATAAAAGCCTAATCTCGAAGCACTTTTAGGTCCAATTCCTGGTAGTCGTTCAAAGTTATCAATCAATTCCGCCAATGCTCTGGGGATTTTTTTCATATTATTTCAATAGTCCTTCCAGACCTCCCAGATCTTGCATTTTTTTGGCAGCGTTCTCCTGGGATTTTTTCATTGCTTTGTTAATAACCTCAACAAGAATTTTACTTTCTTCACCATTTATCGATAAATATTTTATTTTTTGATCACCGGAAACTTTTATTGTTATTCCCGATTCATTCAATTCTGTAACTTCTGACTCCAAAGCCTTCTTTAATTTAAAAGCTTGGGTCATCATTTTTGCTTTATCAAACATATTATTTAAAATAATTAATAAATCCTTTTATTTTATCATTATCCAAATATTTCCTCCGCTACTTTATCAATCTCTCCCCCCTTCCCATCTTCTACATCTTGTCTCTCGTTTCTTGTATCTCGTGTCTCGTTTTTTGCTTCTGGTTTTTTTTCCGCCAAAACACATCTAAATTTTACTAACCCTCCAAAAACCTTATCCAGCCCGATTTCAACTATTTTTCGATTTTTCTGTTCTTCTAATTTATCTTTATGAAATTTATAAAAAACTTCTATTAGCAATCCATCTTTATCAATTTTTTTTGGTCTAGCCGCCCGTAAAAAGGCCTCCACTGAATGATTGAACGGTTTTACTGCCGACAACACTTCAGGCCATTTTAATTCAATTTCTGGCATCTCTACATTAGCTTCTTTTTTATCCTCCACTTCTTCTGCCACTTTATCAATTTCTCTATCAATCTTCTCCTCTTGATTCTCGTTTCTTGTCTGCCCGCCGACGAAACGGGTTTCTTGTTTCCCCCCCATCTCAACTACCATTAATTCCAGTGGTAATTGCTCA
Source organism: Candidatus Shapirobacteria bacterium (assembly GCA_017992115.1). GTDB lineage: Bacteria > Patescibacteriota > Microgenomatia > UBA12405 > UBA12405 > UBA12158. The sequence continues at coordinate 1,803 of JAGOPG010000028.1, forward strand.
ATTCCAGCACTTTTCTCCAATTCTCCGGCCCTAATTAATGCCTCAATTATTTTTTTTATAAATTCATCAGTCAAATCTATTAGCATTTTTTGATGAAATTCTTCCAACCATTTCATCCTTATCTCCCCAAAATCAACTCCTTTTTTAGCCATATCTTCAAGCTTTTCGATTATTTCCTTTTGTCTTCCCTCTCTTAAATCCTTTTCAAAATCATCTGCCTCATATTCTCCCCTATTTTGGGCAAAAAAACTATCTACATCTTCATCCTTTATCGTTTCACCAAACTGCAAATAAATTTCATTAAAATTTTTTTGTAAATTGCGAAAACTTCCGTCAGAATTAGAGACAATCTTCTTTTTAGCCTTCTCACTTATCTTTACTTTTTCGCCTTTAACTACTTTTTCTAGAGATCCCAATAATTCATCTTGATTTCCCTTTCTAAAATTAATCTTTAATAAACGTGACAACACCGTCTCTGGAATTCTATGGGCATCCGTAGTGCACATAATAAAAAAGGTATTTTTTGGCGGTTCTTCTATCAACTTTAAAAGGGCATTAAAAGCCTCCTTGGTCAACATGTGTACCTCATCAATAATGAAAATCTTTTTTTGAAGTTTTATCGGCGCTAAATAAGCATTTTCTTTTAAGCTCCTGACATCATCAATTCCTCGATTAGAAGCAGCATCAATTTCAATAATGTCTAAACTATTTCCCCTTTCAATTTCTTTACAATTTTCACATTCTCCGCAAGCTTCACCATTTTTGGGTGATAGACAATTAACCGCTTTAGCCAGTATTCTTGCACTTGAAGTTTTCCCTGAACCCTTTGGCCCAGCCAAAAGAATTGCCTGAAAAACCTCTTTACTTTCGGCAATTTTTCTTATTTTTTCCGATACCTCAGGTAAATCCAGTTCATCAAATTTTTCTGGACGATATTTTAAATGAAAAACTGACATCAACTCATTCTAACCTATTTCAATAAATTTTCTACCCCATGTCTTAACCATTCTTCTAAAATGATCTCTCTCTTTTTTCTCAAAAATTTTTCCTCGTATTTTAGTTTTTGGGTACAAATTACAATATCACCTAACCGAATATAACCATCGCTATCGGCTATCCGATTCATCGGAAAGCCCAGAACTTGGGGTATATAGTTTTTCTGTCTGTACTTTATATTAAGTTCTTTTGCTTTTTTGGGGCCTACAAAAACCAAACTCAACTCAGTATTATTTTTATAACCAAATTCCTTCAAGGCTTTATGAGCCCTTGTCAAAACTATTTTTTCATCTAGGCCCCAATTTCGGGGGTGTTTCAACAAAATTACGTTTTTCATTGACCCAATTCTTCCTTGACTATTTTGGAAACTATTTCTCCTCCTGCTCTGCCTGCTATTTCTCTCATCACTTCACCCATTATTATTCCAAAATTATTCCCTTTCTGAGACACAATTTTCTTTACTATTTCTTTAATTTCCACTTCTGACATGTCTTTTGGTAAATATTTTTTTAGCCATTCTATTTCAGCCTCTTGTTCCGCCACTAAATCAGCTCTGCCACCTTTAATAAACATTTCCTTGGCCTCCTCTTTATTTTTAAGTTCTTTCTGCAAAACTTTGGTTTCTTCGGACTCGTCAAACTCACCCAAAGGCAGTTGAAGTTCTCTTTTTTCAATCAATGACACCAAATAACGCAAACTATTTGCTTTTTTACTATCACCTGATTTTAGTGCTTCAACTGCCTCCTGTTTTATTTGATTACGCTGCATAATTTCTTGATTTTTTTGCTCTTTTACGGCATTTTTCCCGCCATAAAATAATCTTTTTTTTAGCATAACGACCAATAGATGGTTTTTCATAAGCCGCCCTTTTGCGGACCTCTTCAGCAATATCTTCTTCCATAGAAAGTCTGCGGAATTTACCGATTATGTCATCTTTTGATTCACCTTTTTTACGTTTGACAATTATTGCCATCAAATCACCTCCCTTAAACAGCCTATTTTACCTTCTTTTATTTAGCTTGTAAACACTTCATTCTGTCCAAACTATTGACCACCCCATCACCATTAAGATCAGTTACCTTTTCACATTTTCCCGGAGTTGGACTCGTGGCAACCAATGTTGGACTTAATTTTAAGCAATAAATACGATCCAAGCTATTTACTACCCCATCCTTATTGTTATCCACATTGCTATCACAAATACTTCCCACTGTTGGCGCGGGCGTTACCGCTGCAGAACCAGTCGGTGATGGTAATACTTGTGTAGCCACAGCGCTTCCTTTTGTACTAAAAGTAAAAGGTATCCCATTGTCATCGTAGATTTCTTCTCCCACCTTAATCCTAAAATGATACTTAGTGTTAGCCTTAAGAGGCGATAAGTTAACACTATGATTTGTGGTTGCTGCGGCTTCCGGAGCTCTTAATAATAAACTAGCTGGGCTTGTTCCGTATTCCACTACACCTTGAGTTTCTTTATCTGAAGACCAAGTTATAACCGCACTTTTGCCATCTTCACTTGGTTTTGATAAAACATTTTTTGCCATGGTATCAGCAGAAGCTCCACTCAAAAAAGTTCTCACCGTATCCATTCCAAACACCCCCAAAACACCAAACAAAATCAAAATACCAATGATAATAAAAGTCTTTACGGACGGTTTTTTATTCATAAAAACCTCAACACAAAGGAGCCTATAATTGCCACAACTCCCAAAATTCCCAAAACGGCCGTATTTTCAATATTTCCCGTTTTTGGTAATTGTGCCGCAGTCGGCACTGGATCCGATGTTGGTGATGTTTGAGTTTCCGTTTGAGTTGTCGTTGGAGTTGCTGTTGGATCACTAGAAGTACCTCCAGCCGTGTATACCCCGTTTTGATTAGAAGCGCAATCAATCACATCTTTTGAATCTAAATCAAAAATATTAGAATCTATAGTAGAACCCGAGGTACAGGTGAAAGTTAAATTAATTGTTCCGCTTGACTTTGGTCTGACGGTTATAATCGCCAAATCCCCAATTGCCGTAGTTGTTTCGAAACTACTACTATTCGTAGAATTAAAACTTATGTCAAACTTGCCTGTATCATTATGTATGTTTTGATATATTTGAAAAGGAAATGCTGGATTAGAAGCCGCCCTAATACCAATAATCTCCGCCTGCCCTGAGTCAAAAGTGACCCAAGCATCTACGGCTGATGTCTTTGCCGTCCCGGAGTCTACAGCCAAAGTTACTTCAAAATCCTGTCCGGGAGTGTAAGTTTTACTCGCAGGTACAAACTTCAATAGTGGACCTGCTGCATAAGCACTATTAGGAACAAGTAAAAATAATATTAACAATAAAAACAGTACTTTTTTCATAATGAATAAGGTAACACTTTAGAAGTCACACTTTCAACTACCAGAGTTTTATCCCTATTAATGCTAAAAACTGGTAATTGCCCATTTAAAGGTATAAATCGAATATTCAAAATCTCCACATTCTCACCTTGGGTTAATTTAAAACCATCTTCATCACTAATCAAATAGTGAGTGACAATTACTGAATTCTCCGTACTAATTTTTGGAGCGGTTGGATCAGGTAATACTCCTGCATTTGTCACCGAACTAACCTTTACTCCCTCGTAAGCAATTTCTAAATCTATCGCATCTAAAGCCAAATCTTTTTGACTTTCAATCATCAAAGTTATTTCATTATCACTTTTTTTGTTCCAAAAAAAACGCACCACAGACTCTGGAACCGGACTAGCTGTCACCTCTTCGACTCCCTCCGAAACAATCTGTTCCACGGGTTGTTCATCTTTTGATAAGAAAATTATACTTTCAGCAATTACAATTACAGCAACCAAAACTATTGGCCAAAAAAGTTTATTATTTTTCATATTAATATAACTGTCCCTGCTTAAACTCCAGGGATTTCTTTAAAACATTAACGTCATTAGAATTTGCCTGACAGTCACCGTTAAGATCAGTAAATAGATATTCCCCCGCTTCAACAGTAGTATGGTCAGCATGATTTTTCATGTAGGAAAAATCACGTCCATTAATCCAACCATCTGGAACATCTGAATCGGTTCCAACTAAATCGCCTGGTAACATCCAATATTTACTAAAATCATACTTAGGACTAGTAGCCGGATCAGTTGTTAAAGTTAATTCCCCTCCCGCCTTTTCATAAGAGGTTGATTGGTCTTGAATTGCATATTTCATTTGCAAGTGTTTTGGGCCTTTAAAGAATACAGCAACTCCGTCTTTGTATGGGAAATCAACCAACTCCAAACTTCCTTCATAAGTCACCCTACCATCTCCGTCTTTTTTACTCTGCATAATTACATCAGTGTAAACATGGGTTGTTCCTCCAGACAAAACTATTACCTGTACCGGCCAATTAACTGCACAATCACTGGCCCCTGGATACACGTATCCAAATGATACTTTATAATTTAATACCGGCCAAT
>JAGOPG010000007.1 GCA_017992115.1 Candidatus Shapirobacteria bacterium
ATTGTAGAGTAAAAAACAGATGTAAGAAAATCTTACAAAAGAGTTTATGTTAGAAGGAAATTTATATTTAATACAAAATGAAAGAAAAATTACCATAAATCCCGCCTCATTTTCAGCTCAAATCAATCAAGACCGAACTGCTTCTAACTTACTGTTTAGGAGGTTAAAAAAAGGTGTTGGACAATATATTGAAGCTTTTTATAAAAATAAAGATTTTTCTCTTGAAATTGATTATGATGAAGCCCAACTTCAAAGTATATTGGACGAATCCGCAAATAAAATTAATAAGCCATATGTACCCTCAGAAATTGTTTTGGAAAATAACAAGTTAATGGTAAAAAAGGGTAATTTGGGACAAGAAGTAAATAAGGATGTCTTAAAAGAATTAATTTTAGAAAAACTGAAGAAAAATCAACTGGAATCTGAAATTGAGATTCCTACATCTGAAAGTGGTAAGGTACCAAATGAAATTCAGGAAAAGATAGCGATAGAAAGAGCGGAAAGACTTTTGGGGAAAACAGTTAATTTTAAAGATAGAGAAGCAGAATTAAAAATAGAAAGTAATACCCTACTTTCGTGGATTGATTTTTTCGGAGGTGTGGAAATAAATAAATTGGGTGAATACGTAAAAAATGTGTCTCCGAGTCTAAGAAGAGAGCCTCAAAATGCCATCTTTACATTTGAGAGTGGTAGAGTAACTGATTTTCAACCAGACCGTCCCGGATACTACCTTGATGAGAATAAATTTAAAGAAATTATTTTAGAAAAATTTACGCTCTGGGAAAAAAGCAATGAAAAAGAATTTAGTGAGGAATTACCTTTAATCAAATCGGAGGCAATGATAAAAACTGCCGGAGTAAATAATATGGGGATTAAGGAATTGTTGGGAAAAGGAAGTTCGACTTTTAATCATAGTAGTGACATTAGAAATATAAATATACAGAAAGGGGCGGCGGCAGTAAATAGAGTATTGGTAGCTCCAGATGAAGAATTTTCTTTTATTAAAAGTCTTGGAGAGGTAAGCACTGAAACTGGCTATAAAATGGCTTACATTATCCGAGCGGGAAGAACTGAATTGGATGTTGGTGGCGGAATATGTCAAGTATCAACTACCTTGTTTAGAGCTATGCTGGATGCTGGTTTGGACATTACTCAAAGGCGACCTCACGCTTATAGGGTCAGCTACTATGAAGAAGATAGCCCCCCAGGCTTTGATGCAACCGTTTTTATACCCAATCCAGACTTAAAATTTAAAAATGATACGGGACATTATGTACTAATTCAGAGTTATTATGATGGAACTAACAAAAAACTAACTTATGAAATTTATGGGACCTCTGACGGCAGAAAAGCAGAAATTAGTAATTATAAAAAATGGGGAGCGACGGCGGCTCCACCGGATGTGTGGATTGATGATCCAACCCTGCCAAAAGGAAAGATAATAAAGCTAGAAAGTCGGGTACCTGGCCTAAATACTTCTTTTGACTGGACGGTAAAACGCGGTACAGAAACAATTCACCAGCAAACTTTTACAAGTAAATATGTTCCTTGGGCAGCAGTTTATAGAAGAGGAACCGGGGAATAGAAACAATTTTCCAAAAGTGAAGCAATAGTCATGGGTCCAATACCGCCATAGGTTGGGGTAATATAGGTTGCTTTTTGAGAACAGGAATTGAAATCAACATCACCATTAGCGACATCGACGATAACACTCCCCTTTTTAATCATGTCTCCAGTAATAAGGTTTTTGACACCAGTGGCAGAAATCAAAATATCGGCTTCTTTAGTATATTGGGAGATATTTTTGACTTGATTATTTAACAGAATTATTTGAGAGGTAAAGTTTATAAAATATTTTTTTAAAGGTTGACCGATTAATTGGGAATCATTGACAACGACAATATTTTTATTATTAAAATTGATTTGATAATGTTTGAGGAGGGTAATTATTCCTTGAACAACGGCGGGGGTAGTTCCCGACTCGGGATTAAGACCGTCAACATCTTTTTTGGGATTGATTAATTTTAAAAATTCTATTGGGTTGGGACAGTTGGTAATTGGGAGTTGAATAAAAAAGGCAGTAGTTTGGGGGCGATTATTTAGGTAATTGATGATATTTTTTAGGGTAAAAGAATTGAAATTTTCTAGATGATAAAGGTGACCACTAATACCGATTTCTTTAGATTTTGCCTGTTTTAAGGATATATATTTTAGGGAAGAAGGATTATCCCCTACTAAAACAATATCTAAATTAATTTTCAATCTACTATTTTCAATCTTTTGTTTAAGATCTGAAAGAATTTTTTCAGAAAGAGATTTGCCGTCGAGAAGAATCATATTTGAGTTAATATTTCAGCACCCGAATTAGTAACAAGAATCGTGTGTTCAAATTGAGCTGAAAGAGAATTGTCCCGGGTGTAAACAGTCCATCCATCTTTTCTATCAAAAATAACTCGCCAATCGAGGGAGTCATTGATCATAGGCTCAATAGTAAAAGTCATTCCTGGTTTTAACAATATATGATTTGAGGGATGATCAAAGTGAAAAACGTAAGGATCTTCATGGAATTTAAGACCAACTCCGTGTCCTGAAAGATCACGGACAGGAGTGTAACCAAAAGGAGTAACATAATTTTCAATTACCTGGCCAACACATTCGTTCATATATCTTCCTGGCTTAACTGATTTTATGGCTAAATACATTGAATTTCGAGTAATATCAATAAGTTGTTGAGTTTTTTTGTCAACTTGTCCAACAGCATAGGTGGCTGAAGTATCACCATAATAACCATTAAGAATGGTAGTTATATCAAGGTTAATAATATCTCCATTGTTTAGCAATTGTTTGGAATTGGGAATGCCGTGACAGACGACATTATTGACAGAGGTGCAAATACTTTTGGGAAAGCCATTATAATTTAAAGGTGCAGGAGTGGCACCATGTTTAATAATGTATTCATGAGCCTTTTGATTGAGAAATTCTGTACTTACTCCCACTTTAACAAAAGAAGCGGTGTAGTCTAAAACTTTGGCAGCTAATTTACTAGAAGCGCGAATACCTTTAATTTGTTGTGGAGACTTGATTAAAATCACAGCCAATTATACCCTAAAGATTAAAAAATAAGAGATAAAATAGACAATGGTTTTATTTCTTGACTTGAGAGCTATACTCATACTAGACTAGTGTCAGTATGAATAAATTGGATATAATGCCCTTGCCTTACGCTTACGACGAATTGGAACCGATTATTTCCAAACAAATAATGGAGTTGCACCATGACAAGCATTACGTAGCTTATGTAAACGGAGCTAATTCCACTTTAGAAAAAGAAATTAAAAGTCGAGAAGTAATACGGGATTTTAGTTTTAATTACAATGGCGCAAAAATGCACGAGATATTTTTTGCCAATATGAGAAGAGCTGGTGAAAATAACCTACCCCAAGGTGAATTGTTGAAAAAAATTAATAGTAATTTTGGTAGTTTTGAAAATTTTAAAAATGAATTTGCAGTGGTAGCGGTAACCGTGGAGGGTTCAGGCTGGGCGGTGTTGTGGAAAGACGGTGAAGGCAATCTAAGTATTGGCCAGCTGGAAAAGCATAATTTATTGGCGCTAAACGGTTGGGAGCCGATTTTAGTTTTGGATGTTTGGGAACACGCGTACTATTTAGACTACCTCAACGATAGAAAAACTTACGTTGATAATTTTTGGAAAATAATTAATTGGGATGATGTACAAAAAAGACTCTAAAAAAACAGCTTGGAGTGGAGAGGTGGGAAAATGGTATAAGACGTTAGTTGGGAAAGAAGGCAGTTTTTATCATCAAAAAATAGTTATACCCGGAGCCCTGAGATTATTGAATTTAAAAAAAGAAGAAAAATTATTAGAATTCGGTTGCGGGCAAGGAATTTTGGGAAGACAAATTGTCAATGAATACATGGGATTAGATTTGTCACCAGAATTGATTACAGAAGCAAAAAATTTTGACAAAAACGAAAAACATTATTATTGGGTAGGAGATGTTTGCCAACCGGTAAAATTACACAAAACTTATGAAAAGGGGGCGATGATACTGTCACTACAAAATTTCAAAAAGCCATATATTGCCATTAAAAATATGTCTATGTGGCTTAAAGATAAGGGTGAATTGATTTTGATAATAAACCACCCAGCCTTTAGAATTCCTCAACATAGTGATTGGATAGTAAAAGACGGAAAACAATGGCGGGTTGAGAGTATTTATATGAGTCACGAGGAAATCGAAATTAAGAGTAGTCCGTTTGATAGGAAAAATAATCAAAAATCTTTTTCCTACCATTGGTCAATTTCGGCTATTAGTGAAATGCTACTGGATAATGGTTTTATAATTAGTAAAATTGAAGAGTGGTTATCACCCAAAAAGTCTGAAGGGAAAATGGCTCGAATTGAAGATAAAGCCAGACAAGAATTTCCCTTATTTATGGCTGTAGTAGCAAAAAAATATGAATAAAAATTTTTGGCAAATATCAGCAATGATAGTAGGGATTATAGGACTCTTGGCGGTATTTGTAATCGACAGCCAGTCAGAATTAAAAAAACATCGTTTGTGTAAAGAACTGAGAATAATACCGATTACTGAAAAATATTTCAGTTTTGAGGAAATATACAAGCTGGTAGAAAAAGGTGAATATCAACCGAAATGTATTTAAGGCATTATGATGGGTTGAGAGTTGAATTTGATTTCGATGGGAAAGGTTTCTAATTTTTCAACCGTATTTTTAGACAGAGTTAATCGGACAATTTGGGAATGAGAAGTTTCATAGGACCAAGATTGATCAAAAATAAAGTTACCCAAAGAATAAAATATTGGTTTCTCTTTGTAAATTTCATAATTTTGCCAAACATGAGGATGGTGACCATGAATAATATCGACGCCTGCATCAACCAATTGATGAGCTAAATTGACTCGCCACTCTTCAGCCTGAGACAAATATTCATTACCCCAATGAATAGAAACAATAAGCCAATCAACTTGAGTATCATATTTTTTTACTTCTTCAATCAAATTCTGGGTATTTAATTTGGGATCTGAAATAAAATCATAACCCAGAAAGCCAATATCAATACCGTTAATTTTTTTAGTAGTAAATTCAGGAAAAAAAGTAATTTTATTATCTGATAAATAACTATGTGTTTGTGTCAAACCGTCAACGCCATAATTTAAAATATGATTATTGGCCAAGTTAAAAACAAATTTATTGGCTGTGAGATAGGGTAAAAATTTGTAATCACCACAAAAAATGAAGGTTCCGGTTTTCCCTTCTGGACAATTTTTTATAATAGGACTTTCTAAATTTGCAACATTTATATCATTTGATAATAACCATGGAGAAATTTTTTGAAAAGGCCAAGAATAATCATTTTTTAAACGGGCAGTGGAAGTAATGTGGCGACCTAAGCCCAAATCCCCCACCAAACCAATAGAGATAATGGGGGTAGAGGTGGGAGTCGCAGTGGGGGTAGCCGAAATGAAAATTATGGGAAGTGAAGCAGGTTTTGCGGGTTTTTTTGAATACAAAATGAAATATAATAGTAGAGATAGAATGAGGAGAATAAATAAGATAATTAATTTAGGAATAGTACTGTTGTGCGGAGTGTTTTTAGGAGCATGCGGTGGAGATGACAGATCGGGATTGGAAATTACTTCTGAACCCATAGCCAAAGTATACATTAATGGCATGGATAGCGGACTCACAAAATATAAAAATACCAAGTTAAAATCGGGTGAAACTGAAATAAAATTAGTTGCAGAAACAGGAGAAAGCTGGGAAAGAAAGATAAATTTAGAAAAAAATGTTACTACAGTAATCAGTTGGAATTTGAAAGAAAATAGTGGCTATATTTTGTCGATGGAAAAAAGTGGTAAAAAGGCTTCAATGTTGATTAACTCAAATCCCGGAAATGCAATTATTTCTCTTCAAGGTGATATAAAAAACAAAACTCCGGCAAATTTGGAAAATTTGGAAATTGATGATTATAAAGTGTCACTCAATTTTCCGGGTTATAAAGGTTTGAACCTGATTGTGAAAACAGTTGATAATTACCAATTAATTATAGATGCTAAACTGGCAACTGAAAAAATATCACCAAATCAAGTTACACCAACGGTATCTCAAATAAGCCCAACAATAGAGAGAGTAAAAATAAAGGAAACTCCTACCGGATGGCTTAGGGTCAGAGAAACTCCAGATAATAACGGGAGCGAAATTGGCAGGGCTAATGTTGGTGAAATATACGAATTGTTGGGAAGCAAAGGAGAATGGTACCATATAGTTTATAAGGGAAGACAGGGTTTTATATCAACTAAGTACGCCGAAAAAGTTTTAGAGTAATTCCAAAAAAAAGAATAGCGATTCCCAAAAAGACGTAAAATTTTTGCTGACTATTAAGAAATAGAGATAAAATACCTAGAAGAAAAGTGAGTAACCAATAAAAAACAGCAATCCGGCGACGGCCCCAACCTGAACGAAGAAGATAATGATGGAGGTGACTGCCATCTGATAAAAGTAAGGGGCGACCATGAATTAGACGATTAAACAAAACAAAAATAGCATCAAGCATGGGTATACCTAAAAGGAAAATTAGTGTAGCCAGCTTGGCTCCAGACAAAATCGATAGAATAGCTAAAAGTAGGCCAGCCATGCTTTTGCCGCTATATCCGGGCATAATTTTTTGAGGATAAAAATTCCAAGGTAAAAACCCAAGATAGGCACCAGCAACAATAAAGGCTAAAATAATGACAGGCCATTGGGTAGTATCGGTAGAATAACGGAGCCCCAAAATACCAATAAATATAGCCGCTATGGTTACAAAACCGGGTAGTTGACCTTCAACACCAGCAGCCCAACCGACAAAATTCATACACCACATAATCCAAAAAATTGCCAAGAGATCAGCGATTACCCAAATACTATGAGGGCCAAATAAATTGAAATGAATTTGAGGCTGGGATAAATTGATAATACCTCCAAAAGGATTGGAAATATAGGCAATACCAATTCCGGCAGAAACAACCATGGCGGCAGAGAGGAAATTAGTAAAAAGGCGAAATTTGGGACTGATATCTTTGACATCATCCAAAAGACCAACTAAAAAGGCGAGAGTAACCGAGGCGATGATACCTAAAAGATGTTTGTCGTGGGGCAAAAAGAATAAAGATGAAATTAAAAAACTAATAAAAATAGGTGCACCACCACCACGAGGAACCAAAGAAGTGGCTGTGGCATTACCGGTTTTCTTTTGCTTCAAGCGAGGATCTTCGAGCCAATTATTTTTTTTAAAAATTCGGATTATCAAAGGGGTACTAAAATATGAAAGAAGAAAACTAAAAGAGATGATAATTAATAATTGAAGATTCATAAAACCAAATTAATAATTTTAAGAACTGCAATGGTTGAAAAGACGGCTAAAATAGGCACTGATGTAACCAAAAGCTTTGCTAGGAATGGTTTTTTTTGATGATAATAAAGAGCCAAAGAGTAATTAAGAAGAAAAGTTAGAAGAGTATAGGCAGGAAGAAAAAATAATGATGAAGAAGAAGCGAGCCATTGAGAACCCCAAGGACGAGAGAAAAAAAGTGGAACTTGTGGAGGAAGTCTGGGATAAAACCAAATTAAAGTAATGATTTGAAAAAGCATTAAAGTGAGGGTAAAACGCAACAAGCGGTAATTATAATTTTCCTGCCAAAACTTACCTAAGTTGGCAAAAAAAATGGCCAAAGATTTAAGCATAATTATTTTATTTTACACTTTTAGAAGAAGAACCCTTGGCGGTAGTTTTATACTCCAAACGCTTTCCAAGAAGCAATCTAGTATGAGAATGAAGGCCGGGAAGGACTGACATAGCCAAGGTGGCGACGGGCATCAAAGGCCATTGAAGAATATTTTTAACAATGTTCCAAAAGCCTTTCTGTTGATAAGTTGGACGCAATTTCCAATCAAGGATAATTAAAACAAACATGGGAATAAGACAGATGGTCAAAATTAAATTAGAAATACGAGGGAGATTGTAACCCAGGGCGGTATTAAAAAATTTAGGGTTAAGTATTACTGGCAAGGAAGTACCTAAAGTCAACACAAACCAATTGCTAGACCAAATGAAGTGAGTTTGAATAAGTTTATATATTCTCAATGAACGAGTAAGAAGAGGGATTTCAGGATGGAGACGTGATTGTTCGATAGCATAAGGGATGTCTGTAGCTCCCCAGGCATGACGAACACTTTGTGTGTAGCGATTTTTGAGAGCAGAAAAATAATTTTTACCATCGGGAGCATCAACTACTGTAGGTAGAAAAATCGGTGATACGGAAGTACGCCCACCACTGGCAAAAAAGCTTTGTAAAAAAATATGCCAGTCTTCAGGAATCATATCCGGATCCCAGTAACCGGCAGATTTAATCAACTTATATGTAGAGGAATAACACGAATAATTAAAAAAGAGACCACCGGGCTCCTGGATGGTGGCAATATGAATAGCATTGCCCATAATACCGGTAATACGGATCGGAGCGGGAACACTATTGATATTGTGGTGCCAAAAAATAGGTGATTGCCAAAACTTAAGATAACGATCAGGGCTGGAGGCAAAATAATAAGTAAGGGCTGAAAAATATTTTGGATTAAAAATAGTGTCAACATCACAAGAGGTTAGGGTACAATTTTCAATTTTTAATCGACGATTAGCAGGTATCTTAGGACTAAAATTGTGTTTTTCAAAATAACGAGCAGCCCAAGCCTCATTGGTATGTTTGCCGGCAATTTCTCCGGGTAAATTGGCAGGATGTTCGGTAAAGGTAAGAGAGCCAAAGGTATTTTTATATTTATTTTGAAAATATTCCATAGTGGCCTGATTGTTTTCGGCACCAGCTCGTTCTTCTTGAGCGAGAATGACATGAAGCTTGTTTAAATCAATATCGACTTGAGCGGCAAGAGAACTGAAGGCCATTTCAATAACATCGGTAGGTTCTTTATAAGATGAAATGATGATTACGTGATTGATATCCCGATATTTAAGCCAAGATGACAAAAAATCATCATTAAATTTCTGTAACCAATTGGTAGCCTCAGCCTTTTTTATTTTGAAATATCCAACTAAAGCTAAAATAGCAGATTTAAAAGATTGAAAAAGCCAATAAACTAGAAAAGCCAATACGAAATATGCCACTAATTTGGGGACAACAAAAGACCCCCAAATAGGGAAAAGAATAACGAACCAAGCAAAAAGTCCCGGTATCATCTCATAAAAACGATACCTTTTTGTATTTTTGTTCATGGGATTTAGAGTATTATAACAAGGAGAGATAAAATAATTTATGAATGAACTTCAAAAAGCGATTATGGAAACAGAAAAATACTCGCTTAGATATGGACAAAAATTAACAGATAAACAATTGTGGGAAAGATTAATTAGTAAAAATGTATTTGAATATGAGCAAATAAAAGGACTTGGGGAAAAGAAAAAACAATCTGGAGAATGGAAAGAAAAGATGAAAATAGTCAAAAATTTTAGTAAAAATTATTTTGAAACAAATAATAATATACAAATGGTAGCTGTAACCGGAAGTGTGGCAGCCGAGGATGCAAGTAAAGACGAAGATATTGACTTATTAATAATCACCAAAAAAAATCAATTATGGAAAGAAAGGCTTAGAACTAGATACTTGGTACTAATTAATAAAATCCCTCATCGAAAAATTCATCGAAGCGAAAAAGAAAATGAGCTTTGTTTTAATTTGTGGATGGCAGAAGATAATTTAGAAATACCTGTGAATAAACAGAATTTAAAAAATGCTATGGATGCCATTATGATGAAAGTAATCCTAAATAAGGACAAAACAAAAGAAAAATTCTTTGAAAAAAATGGGTGGATAAAAAATTTTTTAGCAACAGGATATCGACAAAGAAGACTAGCTACAAGAAACAAGAGACTAGAAACTAGATACCGGGAGAAAGGAGGATTAACCAATCATGTTTTATTTGTGATTCAATACGTATATATGTGGTTAAGAAGCAATAAAAAAATTGAAAATATAAATTTAAAACAGGCCTTTTTTCACAATGAAGGGAAAGATGAAAAAAAGGGCATGAGTAATTTAGTCAAAATTTTGTTGTCGGCTTTTGTATTGTTATTGGCAGGAGCAATATTATTTTTATCTCTTTCACAAGCTACTTTAGAAAGGACTTTAAAGGACGAAGAGAATGGCGACTTAAGAGTAGTTGAAGTGTTTATGGGGAATGGCTATGTGTATAAGCTCCCCTACCCAGGGAATGTGAGGAGTAATCCTCTTTATCTTTTTAAAAGACTAAGGAATTGGTCTTGGAAAAAAATTACTCAAGAGAAAGGGAAAAAAATCGAACTGTCGTTAATTTTGGCTGATAAAAAATTAGCCGAGTCTATTAAGTTAGATAAAATGAATAAAAAAGAGTTGGCTTTTGAATCTAGCCAGGACGGCATTAATGAACTAAAATATAGCAGTCAACTGCTGCTCAGTTTTCGCAATGAAAGTGAATTAGAAAAAAAATATTCAGCAAAAATTAGGTTAAGCCTGGAGGCTTATAAAATAATGTCCAATAAATGGGATAAGAATGGACAATTGAAAGAAAAAATCTATGAAATCGAAGAAGAAATTATTGAAAAAAAATAGAAAAAAAAGAGGATGGTTAAAATGGTTTCTGATAGTTGGTGGACTAATGATTATTTTGGGAACTTTTTTTATTTTGAAAGATATTCCTAATCCTAAAAAGTTAAGTACAGGCGACTATCCGGAATCAACACAAATTTTGGATAGGAGTGGAAATTTACTTTATGAAATTTATGCAGAGAAAAACCGTACCAGTGTGAAATTAGAAGAGGTTCCGGAAAATATGATTAAGGCAACTTTGGCAATAGAAGATGCTAATTTTTATCGTCATGTAGGTTTTGATTTAAAAGGGATTACTCGAGGTTTATATCGGACAATTTTTCAAAAAAGGCTTCAGGGAGGATCAACAATCACCCAACAATTAGTTAAAAATGGATTATTAACTCCGGAGAGGACCTGGGAGAGAAAAATTAAGGAGGCCGTACTAACAATAGCCACTGAAGTAATGTACACAAAGGATGAAATTCTGGAGATGTACTTTAATCAAACACCTTATGGAGGAACATTATGGGGAATAGAATCAGCGGCAAAAGGTATTTTTGGAAAAAGTATTAAGGATGTAAATTTGGCTGAAGCAGCCCTTCTCGCAGGATTACCGGCCTCACCAAGTCGTTACTCTCCTTTTTCTCATCCTGACGCAGCTAAAAGTAGGCAAGAAATGGTGTTAAAAAGAATGGTTGAATTGAAATATATCAGCAATGAAGAATATGAGAAAACAGTAAAGGAACCGTTAAATTATCTCTTGGATAAGGGTAAAATGAAGGCACCACATTTTGTGTTTTATGTCAAAGAAAAATTAATTGAAAAATACGGAATTCAAAAAGTAACTCAAGGGGGTTTGAAAGTATGGACGACCTTGGATAGTGATTTGCAGGATTATGCGCAAGAGCAAGTGATGACAGAAATTGACAAGTTAAAGAAAATGAAGGTGACTAATGGGGCAGCTTTAATTACGGAAGCAAAAACCGGAGAAATATTGGCGATGGTGGGTTCAAAAGATTATTTTGATACAGAAATTGACGGTAAATACAACGTAACTACTGCCTTAAGACAGCCTGGTTCATCAATAAAACCTTTAAACTATGCTGTAGGAATTGATACCGGAATAGTAACCGCATCATCAATTTTTAATGATGCACCTATTTGTTACCCTAACCCGGGAGGAAAGACATATTGCCCAACCAATTACGGTGGCTCATATCGAGGCATACAAACACTGAGAAACTCTTTGGCTAATTCTTTGAATATCCCTGCAGTGAAAATGTTGTCTTTAAATACAGTGGAAAACTTTGTGGCTTCAGCCTCCGCTATGGGGATTACAACCTTTAAAGATGCAAATAACTATGGTTTGTCACTAACCCTAGGAGGAGGCGAAGTATATATGACTGATATGGCAACTTCTTTTGGCGTTTTTGCCAACATGGGAATAAGACAAGACTTAGTCTCAATATTAAAAGTAACAGATAGAAACAATAATGTGCTTGAAGAATACAAATATGAACCTGGTCAAAGGGTAATGCAAGCTGAAACAGCCTATATCATCGCCAATATTTTATCTGATAATGAAGCGAGAAGCGCAGTATTTGGAAGTAATTCTCAATTAAAGATTAAAGACCATCCAGAAGTAGCCGTTAAAACAGGGACAACAAATGAAATGAGGGACAACTGGACGATAGGTTTTACGCCAGACAATGTGGTAGCAGTGTGGGTAGGTAATAACGATAACAGTAAAATGGGTTATTTGGTGTCTGGAACTACTGGTGCAGCACCAATTTGGAACAAAATTATGAGCAAGGTAGTAGAAAATAAAAAAGTCAAAAATTACCCTAGACCAGACAATCTAATTACTATGTCGGTATGTAATTTAACTGGAATGTTACCGGCTGAAGGAGAAAGTTGCGAATCACATAATGAATTTTTCATTAAAAAATTTGCACCGAAAAGAGGTGGATCGATACAAAACAATATTTTGGTAGACAAAAACACCGGACAGGTGATTAAGGAAGGTGAAAATAACCCGAACGCTGAGTGGCAAAGTCATCAAAGCATCCAAGATGTTACTGGTCAATGGGTGTGCTTGGATTGTCCTAAAAATGAAGAAAGTAACTGATTTTTTGATAGCTTGCGGACGACCGATAGTAAAAGCAGCTAAATGGATAGGAAGAAAATTTAATAGAGATAAAAAACAGAAGAAAGTAAAAAATAAAGAGAAAACCAGAAAAATTTTTTATTGGAAATACCCGGCATTATTCGTAATTATCCTAACATTTATAACCGGGGTTACATGGTTTTATCAAAAAATAATTAGAGACCTACCTAACATTAATGAAATATATAATCCGCCAAAATTGTCAACCCAAATCTATGACCGGAACGGAAAACTACTATACAAATTTTATAATGATGAAAACCGACTTTGGGTTAAATTTTCTGAAATACCACAAGATTTGATAAATGCCACTATTGCAGCAGAAGACAAAGAATTTTACCGTCATCATGGTTTTAGCATAAAAGGAATTTTAAAAGCGATTATTTACAACTTTAAAAATGGCTCTGAGAGTAAGCTGCGAGGTGGTTCAACTATTACTCAGCAACTGGTAAAAAATGTGTTTTTAAGTAATGAAAAAAGCATGGATAGAAAATTGAAGGAAGGAGTGTTGGCGGTATTACTAGAAAGTAAATTATCAAAAGAAGAAATATTGGAAAGATATTTTAACCAAGTACCTTATGGAGGAAATGTTTACGGAGTGGCTGAGGCAGCAGATCGGTATTTTAGAAAAAAAGTAAACGAATTAAATTTAGCAGAAATGGCATTTTTGGCAGGATTACCAGCAGCACCAGGATCATATTCGCCTTTTACCGAGGATGGATATCGATTGGCCAAACTTCGACAAGAACATGTATTGGACCAAATGGTGGCTTACAATCAATCAATTAGTCAAGAAAAAGCAAATGAGGCAAAAAAGGTAGAAATAAAGATATTCGAAGAAAAAAAGAATATCGAAGCACCACACTTTGTTTTTTATGTAAAAAGCTATTTAGAAAAAATGGGTTTTAATAATGTGGATAGAAAGGGTTTGATAGTAACCACCACTCTAGATTTAGAAATTCAAAAGGAATTAGAAAAAATTGTAAAAGAAGAGGTTAGAAAAGTCGGTAAGTTGAGAATAAGCAACGGCGCGTCTATTATCTTGGACAATAAAAGTGGAGATGTATTAGCAATGGTAGGTTCAAAAGATTATTTTTCTACTGATATTGATGGTAAATTTGATGTAGTAACCCAAGGGTTAAGACAACCCGGGTCTTCAATTAAGCCAATAAATTATTTATTGGCTTTGCAAAGAGGCAGGCATTTGTGGGAGAGTGTAGATGATACCCCGGTGACTTATTACATCGCCGGGCAAAAACCTTATACACCCAAAAACTATACAGGTAAATTTATGGGTAGAGTTACTTTAAAAACTGCTTTAGCATCCTCATTAAATGTTCCATCAGTAAAAATATTGGACGAAAATGGAGTGGAAAATATGATTAATTTGGCCCAAAAAATGGGTATTACTACGTGGGAAGACAAATCTCGTTTTGGATTGTCTTTGGCATTAGGGGCTGGAGAAGTAAAAATGATTGATATGGCTCAGGCTTATAGTATTTTTGGTAATTTAGGAGAAAAAGTAAAAGTAAACCCGGTATTGGAAGTGAAAAATTACTTAGGTGAAGAGATTTACAAAAAAACTGTGGAGTCTGAAAGGGTGGCCGGAGAAAAAGAAACATTCCTGATTAATGAAGCTTTAAGTGATGATCGAGCTAGAGCACCGGTATTTGGAACTGGTTCATTATTGAATATTAAAGATAAAAAAGTGGCGGTAAAAACCGGAACAACTAATAGTTTGCGAGATAACTGGTGTATTGGTTGGACTCCAAGTTATTTAGTCGCTACTTGGGTAGGTAATAATGACAACAGCCCTATGGGTTGGGTAGCGTCTGGAATAAGCGGGGCAACTCCAATTTGGAATCAAGCAATGAGATTAATTTTAGAAAATAAAGACAACGAGGAGTGGGATATCCCAAGTGGACTAAGACTAGAAAATGTGTGTGGGCGGACTGAATGGCTATCAGAGGGGGAAAGTGTTGCTTGTTTTAATTCGATTACTCCAACGTCTGTTCATTAGCTAAATACCAATATAGATCGCGGACGGATTGGGAATAATTATCTATATCTTCATTTGTAAATTGGGTTTTCCCGGGGATAAGAACATAAATTTTTAAATTATATTTGGGATTATTAATTTCAGATAAGATTTCCAGAAAATCGGGGTTAGTTTTAGTCATTTCGGTAACACTTACGCCACCGGGAAGATATTTTTTGGCATAAGGAGAGGGATTTGGTTTTAAATCAGAGGGAATAGAGAAATTATTTGATTGTATGTCTGGAGAAATTATCTGCACTTGCCAATCTTTAGGAAAAAAAGATTTTGGTTTAGAAACAGAAGAAGATGGTTTTTTAATGGAAATTTCGGGTAATTTAAATTGAGAAAAATTAAAGTTTTTATATTCCCGATATAGTAAAAAAGTTAAACTAAGACCAACAGTGAGAAGGAGATAAATAACTGTAAAAAAACGTTTCTTGCGAATCCTGTCAGCATCAGAGAGCGTGTCAACTAAATCTAATTGTTCAGGATCTTTATTTTTTTTTGACTTTTTTTCAGGTTTTGGAAGCATGTTTCATCTCCTTGAGGGTAAGTATCCCCTCTTTGGCTCCAAAATGGCCAACAACTGAGGCTGAATTTTGACTAGCCCAATTAAGGGCTTGAGTGATCGACTGATCAGACAAAAGAGCAGCGACAAAAGCAGAACCAAAAGCATCACCAGCACCAGTTTCGTCAAGAGGGTGATGATTAATAATAGACATAAAATATGAGTTGTCAGGAGTAAGAATTTTGGCACCATGGCGACCGTTGGTAACGGCAACTAGTGGAGCACATTGTTGAAGAGTGGGATAAAAAGTGGCTTCTTTATGTGAACGATCTGAAAGAATTTCTGCTTCATAACGGTTTAAAAGAAGGAAATCAAGATGTTTGAGAAGGGGTAACAATTGACGCCGTTGCGACAATTCCCGATTGCCGGGGTTAAAAGAAATACTGATATTATTTTCTTTGGCAAAACCGATAAGTTGTTCAAGTAAAGATAAATTACCTTCCAAGGAAGTCAGATAAAGCCAGCGACACTTTTTAATTTTAGACCACGGAATATCACGACTTTCAAGGCGAATTGAGCCGCGTTGTGTCAGAATAGAACGGCTACCATCTTGTCCCACTAAAATAATAGAAAAATCAGTGGGATGCTTGGGAGTGCTTTTTATAAGGGAGGTAGATACTTTTTCTTTTTTTAAATCAGCTATAACATAGGCAGAAAGTGGATCGGTACCCATTTGAGCCACAACAGCACTTTTAAAACCCAGGCGAGAAAAGGTAACGGCGCTGTTGGTAGCTCCTCCACCGGAGGAGATTAGACTACGGGAAATTTCATTTTTGCTGGATTTTTTAATTGATAAAAAACGACGATTTTCAGATAAGTCAGTAGATGATAAAAAAATATCAGCAGTAGCAGAACCTATGGTAACAACGTCAAACATTTTGAGTAAAAGATATTAACTTTTGTTTAATTATTTCGGAAACATTATTGATAGTAGGAGTAAAATATTCGTAAATTTTTTCAGTATCTTGAACCGTCAACTGGTGACGTAAAGTTTCAATAAACTCACGACGAAGATCAGTGTTTATATTAACCTTAACAACCCCTAATTTAAGGGCAGAATTTATTTGATCAGCAGGAACTCCAGAGGCACCATGGAGAGTTAAAAAGGTATTTTCCAGATTATTTTTGATTTCAGACAAAAGACTGATATTGAGTTTCTCGGGAGAAAGGGTATTGACACCATGCATATTACCAATGGAAACAGCCAGCAGATCGGCACCAGTTTGGGCGACATAGTTTTTGGCAGTTGTGGGGTCAGTATAGGAAGTGGAATCGACTTCTTGATTGACAAGATTTATCTTGTTAAATTCTAATTCAATCAGGCAATCAGGATATTGTTTTTTTATTTTTTTTACGAAATAAGTTGAAGCGGTTAGATTGGTGTTATAGTCCATTTTGGATGCATCAAAATGAACCATGTCAAAACCTAAGCGAAGACATTTTTCCAAACGATTAACATCATAACCATGGTCCATGTTTAAATAAATTGGTAAGCCATCATAATTGGCTTTTTTGACAAGCATTAACAATCTCTCGGCTTCAATAAAACTGTCTTCTCCGGGAGAAAGTTGAACTATACAGGGTAAATTAGTTTCCTTTACCGCCTTTTCGACCGCCTGATATATTTCAAAAGAATCAATATTGAAAGCAGGAAGGCCCCAATGTTTTTCTTGATAATTTTTAAGGATTTCTTTTAGACTGAGCATTTTTTTTGAGTAAAATTTTTAAAGCCTCGATAATGGATAAAGGAGAAAGAGCATAAGCGTGATAAAGGTCGAAATAGTTATGAGCTGATTGTCCAAAAGAGTCGTTAACTCCCAGTTGAATAAAGCGTACCTTTAGATTATTTCTAGCAATAAGCCCTGCAACAGCTTCACCTAAAGCACCGATTTTTTGGTGGTCTTCAATAACTAAACAGCGGCCGGTTTTTTGAAGAGAAGCGACAATGGTTTTTTCATCGAGAGGTTTTAGAGACGAGCAATTGATGATATCCAAGGAGTATTTATCAAAATCTTTTAAAAAAAGTTGTGTCAAGATGGGGCCGTGGCCTAAAATACTGACTTGGTTTCCGCTTCTAAGATGATGTGAGCGACCGATGCTAAAGGGCTGGCGAGGAGAAGAAATTAATGGGGTTTCAGGACGTACTAAACGCAGATATGAAGGTCCGGGACTGTTGGCAATAACCGGTAGCATTTTTTGGACTTCATAAGCATCAAGAGGTGAAAAAACCTGCATATTGGGTAAAACACGCATTAGGGCAATGTCTTCAAGCATTTGATGAGTAGCACCCAAATCAGAACTCATTAGACCACTGTGGGAACCAATAATTTTTACCTTGTGCCGGTTATAACAAATTGACTGACGGATTACTCCCCAATTTAGTGCCGGAGAAAAACAAGAGAAAGAAGTTAAAAAAACAGTTTTACCAGAAGCTGCTAAACCAGCAGCAACAGCAGCTGCATTGGATTCAGCTATTCCCGCCTGAATAAAACGGCTATTGAAACGTTCTTTAAATTTTTGAAGATATAAGGAAGGATATAGATCAATATCGACCACATAGAGATTGGGATTTTTTAAGGCTAGGTTGAAAAGAGTCTCGCCAAAAGCGATTCTCATGGAAGCAGTTTTAATATTTTTGGAGATCATGTTTGGCAGATAAATATAAATCATGAGGGATTTTTTTAATATCATGGTATTCAAAGTTGTTTTCCATAGCAGAGATACCTTTTCCGGAGACAGTTTTGGCAATAATGCATGAAGGATATATAGTGGATTCTTTGGCTAATTTTAGAGCGTTATCCAATTCATAAAAATTATGACCATTTATGGTTCTAACGGTCCATCCGAAGCGGACGTATTTTCCGGCTAATTCTTCAAGTGGCATAATATCCTCGGTTTTGCCTCCTAGTTGAACACCGTTGTAATCAACTATATTTATCAAATTGCCCTGGTGGTATTTATTGGCAAAGGTGATTGCTTCCCAGATTTGGCCTTCGTTGTGCTCTCCGTCTGTAGTTAAACAAATAGTGTGATGTTTAGGATCACCTAAAGCTAAACCAGCTGCAAAAGAGAGACCTTGCCCTAATGAACCAGAAGCATATTCAACCCCAGGGGTATCTAGATTCAAATGTCCTTGAAGTAGAGAACCAAATTTTGCATAAGTAAAAAGGTTATCTTTAGAAAAATAATTTTGTTGAGCTAAAACAACATAAAGGGCAAGACAAAGGTGGCCAGCGGATAGAATAAAATGGTCTTTTTTCAAGTTAAAATTATCTGAATTATAGATAGAAAGTATAATATCTACCGAAGAAAGGGCCCCACCGATATGACCAAAGCCGACTTCATTGACAACTTCGAGGATGTCAAGACGCATTTGCCTAGAAACAGGATAAAGTGGATGTCTTTTTGGGGCGGTAAAAAGAGCCATATCTAAGTATAGGCCAAAATGTGTTAAAGTACGATACTGTGGATAATTTAGTGGAAAAATATCAAAAAAGCGTAGCGGGTTTTGTCCGTAAAAAAGTGGATGATGAGGGAGTTGTTGAAGAA
Source organism: Candidatus Shapirobacteria bacterium (assembly GCA_017992115.1). Taxonomy (GTDB): domain Bacteria; phylum Patescibacteriota; class Microgenomatia; order UBA12405; family UBA12405; genus UBA12158. The sequence goes on from JAGOPG010000007.1 coordinate 18,981, forward strand.
TTAACTCAGGACATATTGTATGCTGCGTATAAAGCATGGCCAAGTTTTTCTGGTAAATCAAGCGAATTTTCTTTTATTTGCGGAATTGCAAATCACAAAATTACTGACTATTACCGAAAAAAAAAGTTGAAAACAATTTTGTTTTCAGTAAATCCAAAATTTGAAGAAATTGCTGAAGAGGCTTTTACCCCAGAGAGAGATGCTCTAAAGGAAGAATTGAAAGCTGAAATAAAAAGTACAATAAACGAATTAAGAGCAGATTATGGAAAAATTTTACGACTTAAATATATAGACGAATGGAAGAGTAGTCAAATCGCTTGGCTTCTAAAAACTAGTGTTAAAGCGGTCGAATCAAAGTTAATTAGGGCAAGACGACAATTCCAAAGTCTCTGGGAATATGACAGAAAAAAGAGTAAAGAAGTTGTTCAAGTTGGGGACCCTTCTAAGCGTTAGACAGGGGTATTTTTTAGGGCGTAATTTGTATGAACTTTTTAGAGAACCTTATTTAACATTAAAAGAATTACGAGAGAAAAAAGATAAATCACAAATATTTTTGATTAGCTTGACTGCTTTGTCTCCTCTACTTGTATATTTGTTTTTGAGAATTATTTATGACTTGATTAAACATGGTAGTTTACTTTTGATTACTGGACCAGTTTTTAGGTTGATAGTCAGCTTGGAAGTGTTGATTTTTGCCTATTTGAGTTATTGGAGCTTAATAGTTTTAAAAGAAAAATAATGGAAGTACCTCGTTATTGGCGATTAAAAAAACCATATTACCGATTGGTGGGAGAAAATTGCCCTCACTGCCAAGAAAAGATTTTTCCACCGAGAGATATTTGTCCCCGTTGCAATAACAATACTTTTATTTATCCCATAACACAGGAAAATATTGAAAAATACTGGAAAGAGAAAGGTATGGTGATTCCTCAAAAAATAGAAAGTATGAGAGTAGACATAAAAGATTAATGTGTGAGTCGCGGGCGGGGGTTGAACCCGCCTGAACGGTTTTGCAGACCGCTGTCTAACCGCTTGACTACCGCGACATTGAACTTATTTTAGCAAATTACTGTAGGATTAAATGATTTTAAATGGAATACCAGAGTAAATAATTTACTACTTGACAAATAGTAAATGTTATAGGATAATATGTTTATGACAAAAGAAGTTCCTTTGAAATTAAAAGCTGCTATACTCTTGGGAGCAATAGGTGGTACTTTAGCTGCTTGCAATAAACAGGATAAGGTGCCTCAGATTGGCGAAAAAGTCATTATTAGTAATACTGTTACTGGTATTGATGACTATAATCAAATAAACAAAACGTACTGTACTCTAGAGGAAGGAAGTGAAGCAAAGATTGAAGAAATAAGTTATCTTAAGTTGCCCGCTGAAAGGACAGAGTGTTTTGAGGATGAAGTTACTGGTCGCAAGGAATGTTACCCCGTACCAAATAACCCAACTGTAGTTAGAATCAATAACGGTACATGTAATACTTGGGTTACCTTGGAAGACTTAGAGAAATCAATTGATTCCTTAGATGACCAGGAATAATTATTTTTCCTCTTCAATAGCGGCTTGAGCGGCAGCCAAACGGGCAATCGGGACACGATAAGGACTACAGGAAACATAATTTAGTCCTATATTATGACAAAATTTGATAGTATCCGGATCACCGCCCTGTTCACCACAAATGCCAATGTGAAGGTCTTTTTTGGCTCCCCTACCTAAATCAACCGCCATTTTCATTAAACGGCCGACTCCCACGGTGTCTAGGGTTTTAAATGGGTCTTCTGGAAGAATTTTTTTATCCAAATAATCTTTTAGAAATTTACCAGCGTCGTCACGAGAAAAACCATAGGTCATTTGGGTTAAATCATTGGTGCCGAAGGAAAAGAAATCAGCTTCAGTTGCGATAGCATCAGCAGTGAGAGCTGCTCGAGGAATTTCGATCATAGTACCTATTTCGTAGCGCATTTTGACACCAGATTGTTTAATGACTTTTTCAATAACTGGAACTAAAAGATCCTTGAGCCATTTAAACTCATTAAATTCGCCAACTAAGGGAATCATGATTTCAGGGACAATAGAATCACCTGATTTGATTAATTCACAAGCTGCTTCGGCGATAGCTTTGACCTGCATTTCAAAAATTTCCGGAAAGGTAATACCGAGACGACAACCACGATGGCCCATCATGGGATTAAGCTCGTGAAGGTATTCAACCTTTTCAGTTAATTTCTCGACAGAAAGTCCCATCTCCCTGGCGAGGGCTTCAATATCCTCCTTAGTTTTGGGTAAAAATTCGTGTAAAGGTGGATCAAGTAAACGGATTTTTACCGGTAGACCACGCATAATTTGAAATAATTCCTTAAAATCATTTTTTTGCATGGGGAAAATTTTAGCCAGAGCGGCTTGACGTTGTTCCAGGGTTTCAGAAACAATCATTTGGCGAACGGCAAATATGCGATCAGATTCAAAAAACATGTGCTCGGTACGACATAGCCCAATTCCTTCAGCACCAAAATTGCGAGCTGCTTGAGCATCGTGGGGTGTATCAGCATTGGTGCGAACTCCGAGATATCGGTATTTGTCAGACCAATCCATAATAGTGCCAAAATATCCTGAAAGTTTGGGATTAATGGTAGGTATTTCCCCGAGAAATACTTCTCCGGTTGAACCGTCGAGGGTAATAATGTCCCCTTCTGAAATAATAAGATCACCTACTTTGAATTTTTTTTCAATCTCAGAAACGGAAATAGTTTCGCAGCCGGAAACACAACATTTACCCATACCACGAGCAACCACAGCCGCATGAGAGGTCATACCACCACGAGCAGTAAGGATACCTTCTGCAGCGTTCATACCAGCTATATCTTCGGGTGAAGTTTCAGCCCTGACAAGAATTACTTTTTTACCTGTTTCTTTCCATTCAACGGCAGTATCGGCATCGAAAACTACTTGACCAACACCCGCACCGGGTGAAGCGGGTAGACCCTGAGCAATTAACTTATAATTAGCTTTGGCTTTAAGATCAAGGGTGGGATGTAAAAGTTGATCTAATTTTTCTGGTTCAATTCTAAGCAAAGCTTCTTTTTGAGTAATCAGCTTTTCATTAACTAAATCAACGGCAATTTTAACCGAGGCGGGAGCAGTCCGCTTGCCACTGCGGGTTTGAAGAATGTAGAGTTTGCCGTTTTCAATGGTAAATTCGACATCCTGCATATCCCGGTAATGTTTTTCTAATTTATTAAAAATGGATATTAATTCTTTATAAGCGACTTCATTATCCTCTTTAAGAGAATCAAGGTGTTTTGGAGTACGAATACCGGCGACGACATCTTCACCCTGAGCATTCATCAGATATTCACCATAAGAGACATTTTCACCAGTGGCGGGATTACGGGTAAAAGCTACACCGGTGCCAGAATCAACACCAAGATTGCCAAAAACCATAGATTGAATATTGACAGCGGTTCCAAAAACTTTTGATTCGTCAATATGATTTAATTTGCGATAAGTGATGGCTCTAGCATTGTTCCAAGAACCAATGACAGCGCCAATGGCGCCCCAAAGTTGGGTTTGAGCATCATCAGGAAATTCACGATTTTTTTCGATTTTAAAGATTTTTTTGTAACCGGAAACGACTTCTTGCCAATCGGAAGCAGTCATATCAACATCTTCTTTTATGGCTTTTTTTGCCTTAACTTCGGTGATAATATGCTCAAATTTTTCATGATCGATATTTTCTACTACATTGCCATACATTTGGATAAAACGACGATAAGAATCCCAAGCAAAACGTGGGTTGTTAGTACTTTTGGCAATACTATCAACAACTTTTTCATTTAGACCAAGATTTAAAATAGTGTCCATCATTCCGGGCATAGAGGAAGCGGCCCCAGAACGAACCGAAACTAAGAGAGGATTTTTGGTATCACCAAATTTTTTACCGGTACTGTTTTCAAGTTTTTTTAGATTTGTACTGACTTCTTTATTTAAAGTCTCAGGATATTTTTTATTATTATCGTAAAAATATTTACATACCTCCGTGGAAATTGTAAAACCCGGAGGAACAGGAATACCAATTTTGCTCATTTCGGCAAGATTGGCCCCTTTGCCACCTAATAAAAATTTTTGAGAGGCATCACCCTCGGTTTGTTTGTTTCCAAAAAAGTAGACTAATTTTTTCATAGATTGATTTTATCAATAAAAATCCCCTCCCACAGTAGTGGGAAGGGGTTTACTTGATAACGATTACACCATTACATCATACCGTCCATACCGTCCATGCCATCCATTCCATTCATATCAGGAGTGGAGGGTTTTTTTTCGGGAATGTCAACCACCAATACATCGGTGGTGAGAATCATAGTAGCAACGGAAACAGCATTGACGAGAGCAGATTTGGTGACCTTGGCAGGATCTAAAATGCCAGCTTTGGTCATTGATACGAACTCACCAGTGATGGCATGGTAACCTAGATCCGAATCCTTGTCTTTGCTTAGAGCATCTTTAATTTTGCCTAAGACAGAACCAGGATCTTCGCCACAATTGAGAGCCAACCTGCGTATGGGCTGTTCGAGAGCAGATTTAAGAATGGAAATGCCAACTTTTTCTTCTGATGAATCAATCTTGACCTCATCTAAAGACCGAGAAGCTTTAAGAAGAGAAACACCTCCTCCGGGGAGAATTCCCTCTTCGACAGCAGCTTTGGTGGCATCGATAGCATCTTTGACTCTTTCCAGTTTTTCTTTCATCTCTACTTCAGTAGCGCCGCCAACTTCGATAACGATAGCTCCACCAACAAGTTTGGCGATTCTTTGTTGATAGTTTTCTTTATCATAATCAGAAGTAGAAGCTTCAATTTGATTTCTGATTTGAGAAACTCGAGCTTCAATATCATTCTTATCGCCAGCACCACTGATAATACGAGTTTTGTCTTTATCAGCAGTAACAGAATCAGCTCGACCACAATATTCAACGGGATCAGCACTCTCAAATTTAATACCTAAATCTTCGGCAATTACTTTACCTCCGGTTAAAACAGCAATATCTTCGAGCATAGCTTTACGACGATCGCCAAAACCGGGGGCTTTAACAGCAAGAACATTGAAGGTTCCACGAAGTTTGTTGACCACTAAGGTAGCCAAGGCTTCACCGTCGATGTCATCAGCAATAATGACAAAATTTTTGGTTAACTTAACAAGTTTTTCCAAAAATGGCAAAATGTCTTGAATTGAAGAGATTTTTTTATCAGTAATAATGATATAAGGATTATCGATGACTGCCTCCATTTTTTCGGTATTAGTGGCAAAATAAGGGGAAAGAAAGCCTTGATCAAATTCCATACCGGTAGTTTCTTTGGTTTCTAGCCCAATTCCCTTACCTTCTTCGGCAGTAATCAAACCATTGCGACCAACTTTGGCAACGGCAGTGGCAATTTCCTTGCCAATGGTTTCATCGGCGGCGGAAATATTAGCAACTTTTTCAATCGATTCGAGATCATCAATTTTGATGTCCTTTTTCATGGAATCAAGTTCTTTAAGAACAACTGAAAGTCCTTTCTCCAGACCACGGCGAATAATCATTGGATTTGCTCCAGCGGCTAAATTTTGAATGCCTTGGTTGACCATAGCTTGGGCTAAAATAGTTGAAGTGGTGGTACCATCACCTGCAGCATCATTGGTTTTACTAGCAGCTTCTTTAACCAATTGAGCCCCTATGTTTTCATAAGGATTTTTAAGTTCAATTTCTTTGGCGACAGTTACTCCGTCATGGATAACGGTGGGACTGCCCCATTTTTTTTCGATAGCCACGTTTCGACCTTTTGGTCCTAATGTGGTAGCAACAGCGTTGCCTAAAATATTAACGCCCTTTAAAAGGGATTGTCGGGCATCTGCACCGAATTTTAGTTGTTTTGCCATATGTTTAGTTTATTAGATTAATAGATAAATAGATTAATAATTAATTGATAGTTGCCATGACGTCTTCAAATTTGAGGATTAATAAATTAGTATCACCATCTTTGTATTCTTTGCCACCCCATTCACGATAAATGATGGTATCCCCAACAACACATGGGGCTTTAACTTCGTGACCATCATCAAAAATTGAAGCACCAACAGCCAACACTTTACCGGACTGAGGCTTTTCCTCATGAGATTCAGGAAGAACTATGCCCGAGGCAGTAGTTTTTTCTTGTTTTAAAGGTTCAACTAACAAATAACCGGGGACGGGTTTGATTTTACTTTGTGTCATAAAAAAATTTGAACTTATAATTATCAGTCGAGCAGGTAGACTGCTAATATTATAACCAAGAATTAAAATTGGTCAAGTAATAGAAAAAGGGTAAGATGGTATAGGTGCTTAAATTAACAAAGATTAATAATCTAAAATTTTATTACCGAAGTAATGATCGATATATTGGCCAAAGGATTGCTTTGGATAAATATGAAAAATATGAAACAGCTTTGTTATTATCACAAATAAATAAAAATAGTGTTTGTGTAGACGTGGGAGCTAATATTGGTTATTACACACTGCTAATGGCAAAGAGAGTGAAAAAAGTTTATGCATTTGAGCCAGACAAAAAGTGTTTTGAAATTTTGAAGAAAAATGTAGAGGAAAATAATTTAAAAAATGTAGTACTAATTAATAAGGCAGCGAGTGATAAAGAAGGGGAGAAATTTTTTGAAATAAGTAAAAATAATTTTGGAGATAATAGGATAAAATCACCCCCAACCCCCTCTTTGAATAAAGAGGGGGCAATAAATTATATTAAAATTAATACGTGTCTTCTCGATGATGTTTTGAAAAATGAACAAAAAATTAGTTTGATTAAGATAGATACTCAAGGGTGGGAGCCACAGGTAGTTTTGGGTGCTAAAAAAATAATTAATAGAGATAAACCAACGTTATTTTTGGAATATACTCCGACTGATTATAAAGACAAAAAGATGATAAATTTTTTGGAAAAAGTGTATTCTGATATTTTTAGTATCAATGATTTTGCCGAAGTCCCTTGGCCGATAGATAAGGGTATAAAAATCAGAGCCAATGGTTATTGCGATTTATTTTTAAAAGAAAGAATGAGAATGACTGATTATTGGATAATCTTAAAAAACGTTAATTATAAAAAGTGGGTTAAGGGTATAATAAATTATGGGAATAATAAAACAAATTGAAGCTCGAGAGATTTTGGCTAGCGGCGGATCCCCAACCATTGAAACCACTGTTGTTTTAGATTCGGGGACAGCCGGTGAAGCTTCGGTTTCTTATGGAGCTAGCGCGGGAAGCAAAGAAGCAGTGGTATTGTTGGATGCAGATTCAAGACGGTACAACGGCAAGGGGATGTTGAAAGCCTTGTCCCACATTAAAGATAAAATCGCTCCCTACCTAATTGGAATGGAAGGAATAAAAAATATTGATCAAAAAATGTTGGAACTAGATGGAACTGAGAATAAGGAGAATCTGGGAGCGAATGCAATTTTAGCGGTAAGTATGGCTTATGCTAGAGCTCAGGCAATTGAAAATAAACAAATTTTGTTTGAATATCTACAACAAGAGTACGATTTGCCAAAAACGGGTAAACTGCCAAAACCGATGGTGGTTATGATTGAGGGTGGTAAACATGCTGATAATAGTACTGATTTTCAGGAATATTTAGTGTCGGCTATGGGAAATAAAAGTGCCGTGGAAAATGTGCGAATGGAGATGGAAATATATGAAGCTTTAAAAAAGTTATTAAAAAGTGAAGGTAAATCAACGAATGTTGGCAACGAAGGGGCTTTTGCTCCAAATGAAATAGAAAGTAATGAAAGACCGTTAGAATATTTAGCTAAAGCGATTAAAGAAACTAATTACGAGTTGGGAATAGATGCCGGGATTTCAATAGACGCAGCAGCCTCAGAACTCTTCAATTTTCAATCTTCAATCTACAATCTTCAATTAGAAAAAAAAGCATTAAGTTCGGAAGAACTTATTAATTATTATTGCAGTTGGATTGATAAATATCCTTTTGTGTCCTGGGAAGATATGCTGTCTGAATTTGATTGGGATAATTGGCCAAAATTAGTGGAAAGGGTTAAAGGTAAAATAAAAATTATTGCTGATGATTTGACAGTAACTAATACAAAATTGTGGCAGAAAGCAATTGATAGAAAGGCAGCAACAGGGATATTAATAAAATTAAATCAAGCGGGAACAGTTAGCGAAACAATTGAATGTTGTAAATTGGCTATGGAAAAGGGCCTATGGACAGTCCCCTCTCATCGAGGCGGGGGCGAATCCAATGATACTTTTTTGGTAGATTTGGCAGTAGCAGTGGGAAGTGAATATATAAAAGTCGGACCAACTAGAGGTGAAAGGGTGGCAAAATACAATCGACTAATGAGGATTGAAGAAAAAATGATGAAATAATCTTCAATCTTCAATCTTCAATCTACAATTTTCAATCTTCAATCTTCATTCTTCAATCTTCAATCTTCAATCTTCAATCTTCAATCACCATTATCAATTATCTGTTAGATATGTTACTTTATTTATGTGGCGGATAATATTTTGAAAGATAAGAGTTATGTTTTTGCTTTAGAGATAATAAAGACCTATAGAGATTTAACTATTGGTAAAAAGGAGTATGTATTATCGAAACAACTACTCCGGAGCGGTACATCAATTGGCGCGAACATAGAAGAATCGGTTGGCGGACAATCAGAAAAAGACTTTTATTCTAAACTATCCATAGCATACAAAGAAGCAAGAGAAAGTAATTATTGGATTAGATTACTAAGAGATAGTAACCTGCTTGAAAATAATGAGTCAGAAAAGTTGATTAATTATTGTGATGAAATCATTAGAATAATAGGTAAAATTCAATCTACCTTAAGACAAAAAGGTATTTTTTTAAAAGTGAATATTGAAGATTGATAATTGAAGATTGAAGATTTTATATTAGGTACTCAAAATACTGGTCGTAGGGAATAGTCCAAGAAACTGTATCTTCGATAGAGGCATTTTCCATAATTTTTCGGAAGAGCCGAATAGAATTACCATGAGCGGAGATGGCAATGCCTAAATCTTGACCGGAGTATTTCGCCTTCAGATCGTTAATAAATGATTGAACACGAAGTTCAACGTCAACAAAAGATTCACCATTTTCAGCCTTGTCAGTCCAACCACGATGCCATTTATCAAACTGTTCTTGACCATATTTCTTAATTACTTCCTCGTGACTGTGTCCAGCTAAATCACCATAAGAGCGTTCAATAATTCGATCGTCTATAAGTATTTCCTGACAATTGGGATGAAAAACAAGAACTTCATGTAGAGTGTCTAGTGCTCGTGAAAGACTTGATGAATAGGCTAAATCAATTTGTTTATTTTTTAATAATTTTCCCAAAGTCTTAGCCTGTTCAATACCTAGCGGAGTAAGTTTGGCGTCAAGCCAACCGGTAAAAATTTTTTTGAGATTAAATTCGGATTGACCGTGGCGAAAAAGATAGATGGTTGACATAGGTCAATTATCAATCTTCAATCTTCGATTATCAATCTTCAATCTTCAATCT
>JAGOPG010000029.1 GCA_017992115.1 Candidatus Shapirobacteria bacterium
CCGGGGTAAGGAATAAGAATAGTTGCCTGCATGCTATCGACTAATCCCTCTTTAAAGAGTTTTCTGGCTTCATCGACTGTTTTTTGGGCATCATTTTTGCTTTCCCAAGGGTAGCCAATCATGATAGTAACATGTGGTTCCAGACCGGCCTTCTTAGCCATGATTAGAGTTTTTCGAGCATCACCTACCTTGGTATTTTTTTCGATTTTGTCTAGTGTTTTTTGATTAGATGATTCTAATCCGTATAAAATAAAACGGAAACCTGCTTTTGCCATAAGGTTATATTGTTCTTGATTGAGAGCATTAAATCTCATGTTACAGCCCAATACTACTTTCTTATTCAGTCCTCGACTTATTAGCTCTTGACACAATTCCATCAACCATGGACCAATAGGTAGAGTGCCGGCATCATCAAAAATTTCTTTGACCCCTAATTTAACCAGATTTTCTATTTCAGCAATGGTATGCTTGACGGAAAAAGTTCGAAAAGTACCAGAGGGATGAGTTGTGGTCCAAGAGCAAAAAGTACAGCGACCCCACCAACAATCTCGACCGGACATAATATAGGCACCTGGTTTATATTTAAAATTGGTATTGTTATACGCATAGAGTTGCCATTTTGTTAACTGCCTGTCGATGATGGGTATTTCATCCAAATTGTGATGTTTTAGGGCAAAAAGGCCTGTGTTTAGTACTTTGGATTTGGAACGATAGTAAAAACCGGGTTCTAGTTTAGTTTTGTTCACCAAATGGTCTACTAAATTTAACATCATAAAATCGTAATCACCGCCGGTAATAACATAATCAACAGGACAGGCTTTCATTGATTCCAAAGGCAAAGCAGTAACATGGTCGCCCATGAGGGCAATTTTCAATTGCCAATCTTTAGCCTTTAATGAATTTTCTTTTAGCTCTTTAATTATTTGCCAGTGACGTTTTATGACAGGAGTTTTTGATTCAATAAAGATGATATTAGGCTTTCTTTTTATAATACGATCAAACCATTGCTTATAAGAAATTTTTTCGGCAATAGCATCATCCCAGTAAACTTTATAACCATTTTTTTTGAGGGTGGTAGCACCATACGCCGGAATAACAGGTAAAATTACATTGCCAGTATTGGTCCATTGAAATTGACGATTTTGGGATAAAAAAGGAATACCTTTGTCTGATTCAAGTGGAGGCGAGGAAACAGATATAGTAAATTTATTTTTAGCCACCGATATATTGACCTGTTTTTTTATGGACTTCATGAGCTTTAAAATCTAGGTCAAGTTTAACAAAACCGGCGATAAATAACAGGCCATAATAGAGATGAGTAATGGGAATGGTAAAGATAGTTAAGATGATTAGATTAAGAGAGTAAGAGTGGAGTAGTAAGTAGTAAGTAGTAAGTAGTAAGGCAAATAAATAAAGATATAGGGGGAAATAAAAATGGTGAAGTGGAAGAGTTAACAAATATATTAAAAATAAGGATGGGGCTAGGTAACCGATTCTGAAACTGGTTTTGGGAAATTTTCGTGCAAAAAGGCCACGATGCATGGCATAGCGGCTAATTTGTTTTAGATGTGGAAAGAGAACTGATCGACGATGATGAAAAACCTTGATTGAAGGATGGTAATAAATTTTATAGCCAGCGTTGATTAAATCTAAACATAAGATAGTATCTTCACCAGGCCAATATTTTGATTTAAAACCACCAATTTGCCAAAATATGTTTTTGTTGATGGTGAAATTGACAGTAGGGTAATCATCAACGAGCCTAGGTTTTTGAGGTGTACTTCGATATTGTCCAGCTCCCCCACTTCCTAAAAAGGTTGACCAAAAGAGTCCAGAGGCCTTTTGAAAAATATTGTCTTCTTTTGGGGTAATAGCGGGACCACAAAAAGCGGCGTATGTAGGATTTCTTTCTATTTGTTTTTTTAAATTTAAAAGCCAGTCTTTCTGAGGATAAGAATCATCATCTAGAAAACAAAGATAATTCCCTCTGGCTTTTTTGGCGCCTAGATTTCTTTTAAATGAGGGATCACTTTTTTGGGAAATTTTATCGGTGATAACTAATATTTCGTAGGACTTAAAACTTTGTAGTTCTATTTTTTTTAGAGTTTGACGAAGATAATCTGTTTCATTTCGAACAGGAATAATAATCGAGAAAAATATTTTTTTAACCGACATTGATTCTCATAGCCAATTCTGGATCATAAACCCAGCGACGCTGATTCTGATCATCATAATAACGGAGAATTTTTAGACGATAAAATACTGCCAAAGCATCCTTGAATGAATTAAAAATTACTTTTAAACCGGCCGCGTGATTTAAACTACTAATACTATAACGTAGTTTTACGGGAGCTTCGTAGATTTTGTTAAAGCCAAGATGTTTTGCAACTGAGAGCATTTCCAAATCTATGGCATAATTTTTCACCAAAAGACGGGGCAAAACCTTTTTAAGTACTTTGCTTTTGAATAATTTCAATCCGGCTTGGGTATCGGTCAAATTTAAATTAAGAAAATATTTTGCGAATACATGTCCCATGAAGCTGACAATTCTTCGATCTAAGGGATATTTTACTTGTGAGGCCGGATGATATTTTGAAGCGACAATAATATCGGCGTTATACCACTCAAGATGTTCTATTAGGAGGGAAATTCCGTTGGGGTCTATTTCCATTCCAGCATCGATAAAGGCAATGTAGTCACCTTTGGCTCTAGCCATGCCATATCGTAAGGCATAGCCTTTTCCATGGTTAGTTGGATAACCATGGATAGCTAAATGTTTTCGCTTAACCCTTTTAGCTAAAGCGTAGGTATCGTCAACATTTATACCATCAACAACAACAATCACTTCAAATGGATATCGTATCTTTTCCAAAACACCGTAAATGGTAATCAAATCACTTATGATATTTTTTTCTTTATATGCGGGAATGACGACTGACAAAAAATGCTTACTATTTTTTTTCATCTATTTCTACCAATGAATAAACCCACAGAGTTTCTAAAGCGGTTTTTTGCCAGGAAAAAAATTTGGCTCTTTTTAATCCAGAAGTAGAATATTGACGACGAAGTGTTGGGTTGTCCCAAAGTTTTTTTAATGCTTTTTTTATAGAAGATATTTTATAAGGGTCAAAAAATTCACCGTTGAAGTCCATAATTTCCGGAAGACAACTTTCCTGTGAGTAGGCAATCGGAGTACCTGATTGCATGGCTTGAACTAAGGGTAAACCAAAACCTTCGGAAAATGAAGGTTGACAGTAAATGGTGGCAGCGTTAAGTAAATATGGCAGATCTTCGTCGGGTACGAAACCTGTTAAGGTGAGTGCTTTGCTTCTTTGTTTGCCTAGTTCTTTAGACTTTGATTGGAGCCAGAGAATGTCTTGTGTCCACGGGTGATTTGGAACTTCTTTTTTGGCTGCAGACCCGGCTATAACCAGAGGATATTTTAAGGAAAGACAGGCTTTTACTAAACCAGGGATATTTTTATTCCAATTAATATCACCTAAAAATAGGACGAATTTTTTGGGTAGATTATACTTTTTGTATATGTAATTATATTTTTCTGGTGGATGGGGCCTAAACTCAGGTGAAGCGGCTTCGTAGGTGGTGAATATTTTATCTGGAGAATAGTGAATATGATCCAGGATTTGATATTTGGCAGAATGAGATGGACAAATAATATAATCGGCATGTTGCAAACGGTGTTTTTGAATTTGCCATTTTATTTCTCCTTTAATACCAACCGGAAAATGTTCTCTGAAGGCGCGGGGAATCAGGTCATGACAGGTAACAATATATGGTTTACTGGTTTTTGGTAGTGTCAATTTGAATGGATCAAAATAGGGATAGTGAACCAAGTTATAATCTTCAATCTTTAAACCACAATCCTCAATTAAGTCAATTTGATAATTCTTGTAGTCTGGGTTAGTTTTTATTTCATTTTGGAGAGCTTTGCTTAGTTCTTTTGTATAATGGCCGACACCACGGATAGCGTTGCCGTCGTTTAATGGACTGACATCTATGGCAATTTTAAACTTTTTTTTCATGCTCCTTTTCAAAAACTTTTATATAAGCTAAAGGGAAACGAAGAGATGAATACCAGGCAAATACAAATCCGGGAAAGCCATCGACAAAGCCTTTATGGCGGAAATAGGCTAGAAAAAACCAGTAAATTGGTTTAAATATAAAATAATTTATAAATGAAAATATCCCTGTTTTTAGGCCTGATTTTTTAAGATCTGATGCTAAAAGTGAGGTATATCGATCGTTTCTCATAAGGTAACGGGAAAAGTTTGGATCGGCGTAATGGAGTAGATCATTTTTTAGAGTGGAAACTGGTCCCTTAACTATTGCCTGTTCATGGACATCTTTGCATGGTAATTTACCCATGCCATGGCGGTAAAGTCGAAGGGTTGGGTCAGGATAGACGCCACCTTTTTTAAGAAATCGTCCTAAAAAATAATTTTTTCTTTTAATCCAAAAGCCATTGTATCGAGTATCAGCAATGGTTTTCAAAATTTCTGCTTTTAACTCTGGGCTGACAACTTCGTCGGCATCTAACTGTAGTGTCCAATCGCCGGTACAAGCATTGATAGCCAGTTGCTTGTTGATATGAAACATGGCTTTGTTTGTGGTTTTGATTATGTGGACTTTGGCATATTTTTTGGCTATTTTTACAGTATTATCTGTAGACGACCCATCAGCAATTATAATTTCATCTACCCATCCCTTGAGAGCATTGAGACACATAGCAATATTTTTTTCTTCATTAAAGGTGGCTATGGCAACTGATAATGTAGTTTTCATAATTTTGTATATATTTTAAAGCTTTGGCCACTTTTTTCAAAATCGTCAGCATCTATAACTAATGAATTCTGGGGGATATTTTCGGGTATATAAAAATGAATATTATCTATTTGACGGACAGTGGAAAAACCAAATTTGTCGGGAGGAGTAGGATTAATTTGGGCTTGTATTTTGACTGGATCGTAACGACTGAAAAACAAATAGAGAATATATGGCTGATCATATTTATCGGTAAAATAAATATTTTCATAATTATTTTTTTCTTTTTCAATTAAAGGCACAATTTCCGAGAATCCCCTGTTCCAGGCAAAGGAATAACGCTGAGGAGAGTGGGTAAAGTAGGCGTCTATAAAATAGAGACAAGAAACTAAATACAAGAATAGAACAAGATAAGTAGACAGGTAGTGGCTAGTTTTGTAGAGGCCAAAGGCTGTAAAAATAGATATAGGAATGACTAGGGACAAGGAGCGAAGGGCAGAAGGGGCTTGAAAAGTCATTGAGGAAGCTAAAGGAGAGATAAGTAAATAAGCGATTAAAAAATATTTAATTTCTTTGTCAATTTTTATGGAACGTATAAAGGAATAAATACCATAAAGTAAAAATGGTAGCTCTATTAGATATAGTTGACCCATTTCCGGAGATCCTGAACGTGGTACAGCATCTCCATCAACAAAAAGAAAATTAAGGTCAAAATGTGAAAAATATTTTTGGCTAAATGAAAGAAAATATAAGACCCGTTGATTATGGATTACTTTTTGGTAAAGATTAACCTGAGAATGGTGATTGAGTAATTCTTTTGAACGGGAAATTGGACCGGTGTCGGCGGTTAAACCAACCCCGCTCAATCGAGT
>JAGOPG010000030.1 GCA_017992115.1 Candidatus Shapirobacteria bacterium
GGATCGCATCTTCCGATGATTGTACGGAACGGGCTGCATCATCCAGATTTTTTTGTACGGAACGGGCGGCATCATCCGGGTTTTGTACGGAACGGATCGCATCTTCCGATGATTGTACGGAACGGGCTGCATCATCCAGATTTTTTTGTACGGAACGGGCTGCATCTTCCGGGTTTTGTACGGAACGGATCGCATCTTCCGATGATTGTACGGAACGGGCTGCATCTTCCGGGTTTTGTACGGAACGGTCGCGACCGTTCCCTACAATAATTTCAACCATTTCCCCCTTATTTTTTCCCACTTCCTGGGTTAAATCCTCACCTTTTGTTAAATCTTTATCCCCTATTTTTAAAATTATTTCCCCTTCCCTCAACCCCGCCTTTTCCGCTGGACTATCCTTTGCAACTTCCAAAATTTTTACCCTTCCGCTTTCTACTGGAATACCGCTAATCGTATAACTGACTGCAAAAATTACCACTGCCAACACTAAATTCATCAACACTCCACCTACAACAATAATCGCTTTCTGTGTCGGTTTTTTTGTCAAAAATGAATCTTTAGCCGTACCGGCTCCTTTTTCGCTCGGATCTTCCCCATACATTTTACAAAAACCACCAATTGGCAACCAGTTTAAACTCCACAAAGTTCCCCATTTATTTTTACCTACAATTCTTGGTGGCAACCCTAATCCAAATTCATCCACCCTAACTCCATTCAATTTGGCAGCAATATAGTGTCCAAATTCATGCACTAGAACTAAAACCGACAGTGCAATTATAAAAATCAAAACATCCATATTAAGCCCTTATTTCTCCTTCTTTTTTCTTAGCGATTGCTTCAATTTTATCCATATAGTTATCAGTCATTTTTTGCAATTCCGCCTCATCTCTTTTAAATTCATCTTCAGAAATTTCTTTATCATTTTTGGCATCCATTATTTTTTTTCTAAAATCTCCTCTTGCATCGCGCAACATATTTTTGGCACCTTCCAGTTTTCGGCCGAGTAATTTTATATAATCTTCCCGTTGTTCTACAGTCAGCATAGGCAAATTAAATCTAATCAATTCTCCGTCCACTATTGGCATCATCCCAATATTGGCTGCCTGAATTCCATTACTTATTTCTCTCAACACCGTTTTATCCCAAGGCTCAAAAACTAGACTTCTTACGTCCGGAACACTAATTGAACCAAGTTCTACTAATTTCATTTTTTGGCCGTTATATACTTCGACTACTACATTTTCAATCAAACCCGGTGTAGCCCTTCCTGTTCGAATTGAAGTAATGTCTTCCGAAAAAATCTCTAAAATTTTATCCATTCTTTGACTTACTTGAGCAAAATCTAGCATAAATTATGATAACAAATAAATCTCCCTCTTTCATCAAAGAGGGAGATGGGGGTAATTTTTAAATCTCGAATCTCTGAATTCTTCCTACTTTTATATTCTCGCCAAATTTTGAATTTAAGGCTACCACCAAATCCTTCATTTTTTGACTTGGATCTTTAATATATTCTTGTTCAAGAAGTTCTTTTGTATCTTTTGGATCCATCGCCGCCACTTGCAAACATAATTCTTTGGCAACCTTGATAAAATCTTCATTTTTAGCTACAAAATCAGTTTCACATAAAAGTTCGACCATAGCTCCAATTTTACCGGTACTATGTGTATAAGTTGCTACCAACCCTTGATGAGTTTCCTTTTCTGTTCTCTTTTCCGCTTTGGTATAACCTTGCTCTTTTAAAATCTCCTTAGCCTTTTTTTCATCACCACTGGCTTCTTCCAAAGCTGCCTTAATTTCCATTAACCCTAGACCAGTTTCGTTTCTAATTTTTTTGACTAGTTCAATTATATTTTTATTTTCCATTTTTAAATAAATTATTAAATCCTCAACCTTCAGTCTTCAATTATTGAAGTTTGTAGATTGATAATTGTAGATCATTATTTAACTCCTGCTGCCTTAATAGCTCGACCAATTTCTTCAACTATAACTGTAATACTTTTTACATTATCGTCATTTACGGTAATCGGAAAATCAACCTTTTCCGGATTAGAATCACTATCCACCATTGCAACAACCTTCAAACCACCCTCTCCAGCTTCTTTCACTGCTGTTTTTTCAAAACCAGAGTCAACTACAAACACAATATCAAATAATTTTTCCAATTTGGTAAGACCTCCAACCATTTTTTCTAATCGGGCTTTTTCTTTATTCAAATTAGACAAATCTCTTTTACTTTCTCCCGAATATTTACCACCCTCAGCTAATCCTGAAACTAACTCGTTAAGTTTTTTAATATTTTTTTTAATTTGATCCCAATTAGAAATTGTACCCCCCACCCATCGATCAGTAACATAGGCCACTCCGGCGTCCAAAGCTACCCTGCGCACCACTTCCCTAGCTTGCCTCTTCGTTCCTATTAAAGCAATCTGCTTTCCATTTCTCTTGGAATTGTAAATAAAATTGCATGCTTTTTCCAAATTTTCATAACTTTTATTTAAATCAAAAATCTGGATACCATCCCTAGCTTGAAATAAATAATCTTTTATCTTTGGGTTAGTTTTAGACACTTTATGTCCCAAATGACATCCCGCCTTCAGCAAATCCTGAACTTCGATAGTAAGATTATATTTCTTATCTTCTTTTTTTATTTCTATTTTCTTGTTTCTTGTCTTTTGATTCTCGTTTCTCGATTCTTCCTTCTCATTTCTTGTCTCTATGTCTTTCTTAATTTTTTCGTTCGCTTCCTTAATCTTACTCTTATCAGTAATTTTGTTTTTTTTAGCCTTAACTACTAATGCTTTTTTTACGAGACTTTTCCCTCGTCGATTGACTGTTTTTACTTTTGTTGTCATAGTTTTTATTTATCACGCCGTAGCTTACGAATAAGTAATGAGTAAGCGAAGGCTGATTTCTCTTAGGGTTTACTTTAGCCCAAAACTAATTAATTTTAAATCCAGTGATTATATCATAATTTTTAACATAGCTACCCCCTCTTAATCCGCCCTCACTACTAACAACGCCAAGCAATGCTTAGTTTTAACATCAGTTATAATACATAGTATTGTGATTCAAGCTAAAGAAACTCGTATTATTCTCAAACCTAGAAAAAAAATCGATTTTGAAAATAGCGGAGTTCTAAATCCTTCTACTATCCAAAAAGACGGCATCACCCATCTTTTTTATAGAGCAGTCAAAGAAGGAAACTATTCTACTCTGGGTTATTGTCAACTAAAAAATAATCATATTTTATATCGCTCCTCTAAACCGATAATGATTCCCGAATTCCCTTATGAGGCTCAAGGTATTGAAGATCCCCGAATTACTTATCTAGAAGGTCTTTATTATCTTTTCTACACTGCCTTTGATGGTAAAAATGCCCTTGTTGCTTATGCAACCAGTCCTGATTTAATCAATTTCACCAAAAAAGGTCTTATCACTCCTCAAATATCTTATGATTTAGCAGAAGACATTTTTAAAGAGTCTGGTGTCAACCCTAAATACACTTTTTTTGAACAAGTTTTTAAAGTCAACAGAGGAATCGATGTCCACCTTTGGGAAAAAGATGTTGTTCTTTTTCCACAGAAATTTAACGGCCAGTATGCATTAATTCATCGTATTCTTCCGGGTATACAAATATCTTTTTTTAACAATTTCCAAGAATTAAATAATGAGTATTGGCTTCACTACCTCCAAAAACTAAACGATCACATTATTTTGGAACCAAAATTTGATTTTGAAAATGCTTATATTGGCGGTGGTTGTCCTCCAATCCTCACTGACCGTGGCTGGCTATTGATTTACCACTCAACGCAGGAAACAAATTCTGGTCAAATTTACCATGCCGCCACTGCTCTCCTCGACCGTAATAACCCCAAAAAAGTCATTTCCCGCCTTCCCTATCCTCTTTTCTCACCAACTCAAAAATGGGAAAAAGAAGGTATCGTCGATAATATTGTTTTCCCCACAGGTACTACTATTGAAGGTGATAATTTAAATATCTATTACGGCGCTGCTGATTACTACATCGGCCTTAAAGTTTTTTCCCTTTCAGAATTGTTAGTTGAATTATCAAAATATGGACCATAAACGCCGACCTGTCAATGTAATCTATCTTTCCACTTATGTTCCACAAAAATGCGGGATTGCCACCTTTACTAAAGATGTTACCACTGCCATCAACCTACTTAACCCCCACGCCTTAGCAGAAATTATGGCCGTCATTAAACCCGGCGAAAATCCCGATTTCCCCTGGGAAGTAAAATATAAAATTCACCAACAAGACCTACAAACCTATCTAAATGCAGCAAAATATATCAATAACTCCAGTGTAGATATTCTTTTAGTTGAACACGAATTCGGAATTTTTGGAGGTGATCATGGCGATTATTTAGTCAATTTATTAGAAAGAATAACTAAACCCGTAGTACTCACCTGTCATACTATTATTGATAATCCCAATAATGAATGGGGTAAATCTTTCAAAAAACTTTTGCCCCATATTGATGCCTACATTGTCATGACCCACAACAGCGCTGAGGAACTTAAACGCTTATATAAAATCCCTCTAAAAAAAATAGTCGTTATCCCCCATGGAACCCCCGATATTCCCTTAACTCCAACGGAAACTGTCAAATCCAAGCGCCGTTTACAAAACAGAATCATCATGGGAAACATCAATCTTCTTTCCGAGAATAAGGGTCTTGATTATAATCTCGAAGCAGTCGCCAAAATTGCCAAAATTTATCCTCAAATTCTTTACCTAATTATTGGTCAAACCCATCCCAGTATTTTAGAGAAAGATGGCGAAAAATATCGTAATTCTCTAAAGAAAAAAATCCGCCTGTTGAACATTCAAAAAAATGTTCGCTTTGTCAACCGTTATGTCTCTTTAGATGAATTAATAGACTGGTTAAAAGTCATTGATTATTATGTTACCCCATATCTCGATCCCCAACAAAGTTCATCCGGAGCTTTAGCCTACGCAATAGGTGCCGGTAAAATATGCATTTCTACTCCTTATATTTATGCCAAAGAAATCCTTACTGAAAATAGGGGTATACTTGTACCCTTTCATAATTCCGAAGCCATCGCTGACACTATCATTAAATTAGAAAAAAATCCGGCACTAAGATCAGAAATTCAAAACAAAGCATATAAATATGGCCGTTTTATGACTTGGTCTAATGTTGCCCTTCAACATCTTGATCTTTTCTCTCATTTAATAAAAAAACATGCTAAAAAATCTTCAACCGCAAATTGAATATTTGGTTCGTCTGA
The DNA here is from genome assembly GCA_017992115.1 of Candidatus Shapirobacteria bacterium. Lineage (GTDB taxonomy): Bacteria > Patescibacteriota > Microgenomatia > UBA12405 > UBA12405 > UBA12158. The sequence goes on from JAGOPG010000030.1 coordinate 5,281, forward strand.
CTGACTCTATCGGTTTGATTGAACATACCCATTATGACAAACCTGATCTCAGCGAAGGCTATAGTATTGACGATCAAGCTAGAGCTGTACAAGTAGTCATCCGTCTCCATCCCCACTTCCCTTTACTCAAAAAACTTTTGCCAACATATCTTTCTTTTTTTCTTAAAGCCT
>JAGOPG010000031.1 GCA_017992115.1 Candidatus Shapirobacteria bacterium
GCAAATTTAACGATTTCATTTTGACCTTTATTAATAATTTCTGAAATTTTGGACAATTGGGCGTTTTTAAATGGAGATAATATTTTGGAGATAGGATTTTCGGTCACAAAAATTCCTAAGAGTTTTTTTTCTTCTATTAATTTTTCTTTTTCTGACATAAATTCTACCTGAGGGAAAATATCAGGAGGAATTGTGGTATCTGTATCAGAGTTGTCAAAAAGGCCAAATTGGCCAGAATCTTTTTTATTATTTATTCTGGTACACTTGTTTCTAATTTCGTCCATACCTGCCAAGATTGCGTTTCTTTCCCCGAAGTTATCAAAGGCGCCAACTCTAATTAAACTTTCTAATACTTTTTTATTTACTTTTTGGGCGTTAGTGCGAAGACAGAAATCATTAAAATTTTTAAAAGGTCCGTTTTCATTTCTTTCTTTGATAATTAAGTCAATGGCAATATCTCCGACATTTTTTATTGCGGAGAGACCAACACGGATAGCCATTTTTTCCAAAGATTGATCATTTTTTTCAAATTCAAAAGCTTTTTGAGATAAATTAATATCGGGAGGAGAAACGATAATACCCATTTTACGGCATTCTTCAATACCAGCAGCTATTTTATCTATGTCGTTGGCTTCAGCTGTAAGGAGGGCACACATATATTCAACGGGAAAGTTGGCTTTCATGTAACCAGTACGATAAGCCAACATACCATACGATGCTGCGTGAGCTTTGTTAAAACCATAGGAGGTGAAAGGTTCGATAAGTTTAAAAATTTCTTCTGCTTTTTTTTGAGTGTAGCCATTGGCAACACAACCGGAAATAAATTTTTCTTTTTGAGCTGCCATTTCTTCAGGGATTTTTTTACCTATAGCTTTTCTAAATTTATCAACTTCAACCCAGTTGTAATTGGCTAATTCAATGGCTGTATAAAGACAATCATCTTGATAGATCAGAAGTCCGTAAGAAGCCTGTAAATACTTTTTCATTTTTTCATCAAAGTATTCGATTTTACTTGGATCTCTTTTTCGGGCAATGTATTCTGGAATAATTGCCATTGGTCCTGGACGGTAAAGAGCTACCATAGCCATTAGATCTTCAACACGATTTGGCTTTAATTCCTTGAGCCATTTGGTCATACCATCACCACCTAATTGGAAAACACCCATGGTATCGCCTCTTGATAGCATTTCAAAGGTTTTTTTATCATCAAGTGGTAACTTTCGAAGATCAATTTCTAAGTTTCTAGTTTTACGAACATTGATAACTGCTTGGCGTAAAAAGGAAAGGTTTCTAATTCCCAGTATGTCAAATTTAATTAGACCGACATCTTCACAAGCATGCATTTCATATTGAGTAATAGGTTTTTCGCCACCAGCTTCGGTTTGAATAGGACAAAAATCCTGAATACTGGTGGGAGAGATAACAATGGCGCAAGCATGGACGGAAATATGGCGGGCATTTCCTTCTATTTGGCGAGCGGTATCAAGTATTTTTTTAGAATCAGAATCAGTATCGTAAAGTTGTTGTAATTCCGGGGTGATATTTAAAGCTTTTTCTATGCTCATGGGAAAACCCTGTGAACCGAGAGGAATCAGTTTACTAATTTTGTCACCAATAGCATATTCATATCCCAGAACTCGGGCAGTATCACGAACAGCACCACGAGCTAACATTCGTCCAAAAGTACAGATTTGAGCGAAGGTATCTTCACCGTATTGTTTGATAATATGGAAAAGCATGTCCTGTCGTTGATCATCGGCAATGTCTAAATCGATATCGGGCGGTGAAGGGCGATCCATGTTTAAAAACCTTTCAAAAGGGAGACCATATACGAGAGGGTCTACTGAAACAATATCTAAGCAATAAGAGACAAGTGAACCGCCAGCACTACCCCTAGTATTTGTGGGAGTATCGTTTGCCTTGCACCAAAGAATAAAATCATTCATTATCAGGAAGTAGGCAGCGTAACCTTTAGTGCAGATAATTTCTAACTCGTATTCTAACCGTTGCTTAATTTCAGTTGAAAGATTACTTCCATATATTTCATTAGCACCTTGATAAACTTTTTGGCGGAGTACTTCCTCAGCGCTTAAGTCATTGGGAAGTTTGAATTTAGGGAAATACCATTTACCTAATTCAATGGTTAAATCGCATTTATCAGCAATTTTTTGTGTATTTTCGATAGCTTCAGGGTAATCTTTAAATTGTTCTTCCATTTCCTTGGGGCTTTTAACATAAAAATCAGGAGTATTGACCATGCTTAAACGATTTGGGGTATTTACCGTGCTTTGAGTATTGATCATCATCAGTACGTCTTGGGCGAAGGCATCAGTTGGAATTAGATAATGGCAGTCGTTTGTCGCAACTAAAGGGATACCTAATTCACGGCTAATTTTTATAATGCCTTTATTGGCTACATCCTGTTCGTTAATACCCTGATGGCGTTGAATTTCCAGATAATAATCATCGTCAAATAGTTTTTGGAAATGACTAGCGGTATTTTTTGCTTTATCATAGTCCCCCGATAGTATTTCTGATGCAACCTGTCCTTGAGTGCAGGCAGATAAACAAACCAATCCTTGGTGATATTTTTTTAGTGATTCCCAATCAATACGAGGTTTATAATAAAATCCTTCACGTTGGCCAATGCTGACTAATTTCATTAGATTTTTGTAACCTTGAGTATTTTTGGCTAATAAAATCAAGTGAAAATTTCTACGATTTTGAGAATTTTTATCAAAACGTGATCCGGAACACATATACATTTCTGCCCCAATAATCGGTTTAATCTCAGCTTTTTTACAGGCTTTATAAAATTCAATAGCTCCATACATGTTTCCGTGATCAGTGATGGCGCAAGCGGTGGCACCTTGCTCTTTTAAGAGAGTAACCAGTTTTTTGATTTTTGTAAGGCCGTCGAGTAGAGAGTATTCGGTATGTAAGTGCAGATTAACAAAAGGCATTTGTACAATTATCAATCTTAAATTTACAATCTTCAATTAAGATAAAGTAAGTCAAAAGTTGGTGTTGCCAAAATTCTGCGGTAAATAAATACCAATAACAAAAATTACATCATGTTTTGGAGTGCAATAATTCTTTCTTTTATGGGTGGGTGGGTAGAAAATAAATTGGCAATCCCTTGTCCTTTAAAAGGATTGTTTATGTATAGGGAGTCGGTAGCTTTGGAGGCCTGAGTAAAAGGTACGTGGTCTTGGCTAATTTTTTTGAGAGCACTGATTAAACCTGATGGTTGGCGAGTGATGCCAACAGCACTGGCATCAGCTAAAAATTCCCGACGGCGAGAGATAGCCAATTGAATTAATTGGGCTATAAGTGGGGCGAAAAGTAAAAGGAAAAAGCCAAGAAGTTGGAAGATTCCACTGCTATCCCGATTATCTTGATCACTATTACGATCATTACCCCTGAACCATAAACTTCGGTTAGTAAAACTAATTAAAGCAGAAAGAGTTCCTAATAACACGGAAACCATAGTCATTAATAATGTGTCGTAATTGCGGACATGACTCAATTCGTGGGCAACAACTCCTTCGAGTTCGGTACGGTTTAATTTATCTAGAAGTCCTGTGGTAGCACAAATGGTAGCATTTTGGGGGTTGCGACCGGTGGCAAAAGCATTCATGGCATCATCTTTAATGACATAAATTTTAGGTTTTGGAATACCGGTAGCTTTGGCCAAATTTTCGGTAACAGTATAAAATTCAAAATGATCTTTGCGATTGGCTGGAATAGCTTTATTGAGGGAAAGAACAATCTTATCACCAAGAAAATATCCAGAAAAGGCAGATATTAGGGAATAGCCAATAGCTATTGGGAGGAAATATTGGCTATTAAAGGTATAACTAAGAAGATAACCGGCACCGCCGACAAACAAAACAAAGAGGGTGACTACCAAAAAAGATCGCCACTTATTATTGTTTATCTGTTGATAGAAATTTGCCATAGGAACTAAAAAATTTAAATTTTAACTTCGGGAGTCTTGGTTTCATCAGAGGAAACGGAGGTGATGTCTGGACTTGAAGGGGTCGATAGACCACTTTGTTTTTTGAAACCAAAAATAGGGGCTAGCCAAACTCCAGGAATGGTGCTGATTTTGAGATTGTAATCTGCGGAAAGATCGATGAAGGTGCGGCGGGAATACATAATTTTGTCGGCTGTATCACGGAGTTCATTCATCATGTTGGAAACCAATGAGGAGGCTTGGATTTGAGGGTTAGATTCAGCAATTACCTTGAGTGATTCAACTGCTTTGGTGATAATATCTTGAGCTTTATCAATAGTTTTGGCATCTTTTGTGGTATCAGCTTCGTCGATCATTTTTCTGGCTTTAGTTAATTCATCAAAAATGGATTTTTCATGTTTCATATACCCTTTTACCGATTCGATTAGGTTAGGAATAAGTTGAGCTTGACGTTTCAGCTGGTTTCCTATTTCTTGAAGTGAAGCGCTGATATGAACCTCCAAACCACGTAGATGATTGTAAAAAGATATTAAAAAGAGGGCGATTATGACAACTAAAGCTATGATGTATATCATACCGATTATTATACCATTTTATACTTATTCAACTCCCCTTCTCCAATCCTTTCTTCTGGAGGAATCCACTTTAGATTTAAATATTTATAGAAGTCAATTTCATTATCAAATTTTTTTATTTTGCCAGTTTTAAGATTTTTTATGCCATATTCTGACAAAGAGTAACCCATTTTAAGGGCATGTTTGCGTAAAATAATATTGTGCTGACGGGAACCGGTAAAATGTTGTAACAGGGCGCCGAATTGATTTTTTGGTTTAACCATGAGATCAATATGGATATCATGGAGTAGACGAAGACTGGCTTTATCTTTACCTCTAACAATAGTTTGAACAGATTCAGGATATTTTAAAAATTGGTCAATTATTTCTTTGGAATTAGTGGAAGCAGCGGCGATATCAATATCACCAACAGTTGATTGAGAACGACGGAGGGAACCAAGAGTGACATATTCTGCCTCCGGAAAATATTTTTTTAGATATGAAATAATTCTGTTGGCAATTTTTTGGGCGTCTTTGAGGGGTAACCTTTTTTGTGTACCTAAAAAAGAAAGTGTATTTTCCATGATGGATTCTTGAGATTTTTGTCCGAGAGTTGGAATCTTTTCAACTTTACCTTTTTGACAATAAT
>JAGOPG010000032.1 GCA_017992115.1 Candidatus Shapirobacteria bacterium
TAAAAAGTCGAAATCATGATAAGACTTTTTCACTTAAATCCATCATTTTTTGTGGTGGTGAAGTATTTACTCTCAAAAATTTTCCCCGACTTGTCAACAATTTAATCTCAAAAAATATTTTCATTACTATTATCACCAATGGCACCATCGACAACCTAAATAAAATAAAAGACCCTAAAAATTGCCAACTCATTGTTTCCTTTGACGGCCCCAAAACTATTCACGACTTCAATCGGGGTCAGGGTAATTTTGCCAAATCTAAAAAATTTGTCCAACATGCTCTAAAATTAGGTTTTCCTGTCGAAATATTTTATTTAATCACCAAAGAATCTTATCCTTACCGTGACAAACTAGACATTTTTGGTCTCCAAAAAACCTATCTTGTCGACCGCCTCGGCTCTCTGACCCCTTTTCAGATCAAAGATATCCGTAAAAATTACCCTGTTTATCCACCCAAAAAATTCGGCTGTGCCATGCTCTCACTTCAATCAGATGCTAAATTTTATCCCTGCTGTGAATCCCAAAAATCAATTGGTTCCCTTTCCGATTCTATTTCTAAAATACTGCTAAACTACTTATCTGCTTATCAAAACTCTCCCCTCTGCTCTGATCCTAATTATTTCTGCAATTTAAAAAATGACTAAAGAAAATTTATTAAAACAAATCCGCCAATATTTTTGGAAAAACAACTTCACCGAAATCGATATCACCTATCTCAACTCAGCTCTCCCTCTGGAAACAAATCTTTACGCTTTTGAAACCACCTGGGTTCACCAAAATAAAAAATTTTATCTTCCCTGTTCACCAGAAACGGCACTTAAAGAATATTTAGCCAAAAACAGGCAAAAATGCTTTGCCATCTCTCATTGTTTTCGTGATTTAGAGGACTCTGGTCCACAACATTCCCCCGAATTCTTGATGCTCGAATGGTACGAACCCGATAAAAATTTGACCCAACTAATCGATTCCACAAAAAAATTTATAAACCATTTTATGAAAATAGATTTCACCACCTACCGATTACCTTCAAATTTACCTCAAAACGAAGCCGATTTTAATCAATATTTTCTAAATAAAATTGAACCTACATTACCCAAAAATAAAGCTGTTTTTGTCACTGGCTATCCAGCTTATCTCTCTCCTTTGGCAAAAAGCAACCAAAAGATTGCCCAACGTTTTGAACTCTATATCAATGGTATCGAAATAGCCAATGCCTGTATTGAAAACACTAATTCTAATTTTATTAAAGCCTCTTTTAAAAAAGAAGCCGAATATCGGCAAAAAAACCATCTTCCCTCTCATCCCATCAATCCCGATTTTGCTCAAAATTGCTCCACTCTTGGTCTTTGCTCCGGAATCGGTCTAGGCTTGGATCGTTTTTTACATTTACTCTAAATTTGTTAAAATTAATTATATTATGGCCAAAGACGATACTCAAAAAATTCCAAAAGCCCCAAAGATTGCCAAACCTTTTGAAAATCGGCCCTCTTTCAACAACCCCGTATTTCAAAATCGACCCAATTTGCCAAAGTTCAACAACAGTCGTCTCAATTCTTCTTTCAGAACTCAAAGTCGTGGTTCCGGCGGTAAATAATCTTTCCCTCTTCTTTACCTTTTTCGGTCAAAACAAAACCCAGTTTTTCGTATAATTTACGACCAGATATATTACCCTCACTGCATTCTAACCACCATGTTTTAATTGAAGATTCTATATATGAGTCTGTTTTAATCAGTTTTTCTATTGAATTTTTCAAAAAATCATAACTCCAACCTTTACCCCTCGCCCTTCCATACAGTCTTATTGCCAAAGTCCACCCACCATCTTTTACCCCAAACCAAGTTATCCCGGCCAAATTTCCCTTTTGATTTACTAAAGTATAGATTATCCTTCCCTTTTTCCTCCATTTTTCAAATTTTTTTCTACTACTAAACCTCTCCCCATCTCCAGTATAAAGCCTAATTTGATCATCATTTCTACTGTAAATTAACAATTTTTCTATGTTTTTTTCACTAATTTCTGCCTCTATTCTATATTTAGCTTCAAAATAGGTCATAAATTAACTTTATATATAAAAAACTACTTTTGATTTTGGTACTCCTGAACCTCATCGTATTTATAACTTAATTCTATCCCCGCCTTTTTAAACATCTCTTCACTTTCATTTCCTGCATGATATTTCTTCTCGCAATAGATTCTTTTTATGCCACAGTTTATCAACAACATGGCACAAGTTCGGCAAGGAGTCATCCCCACATAGACCGTCGCCCCTTCAATTGCCACCCCTTTTTTTGCAGCCTGACAAATCGCATTTTGCTCAGCATGAACCGTTCGCATACAATGATTACTTTGACTTCCATCTTCATTAATCACCGTTTTCATCAAATGTCCCACCTCATCACAATGTGGTAAACCTGACGGTGCCCCTGCATAACCGGTTGCCAATATCTGCCGATCTTTTACTATCAATGAGGCTGTTCTCCCCCGGTCACAAGTAGAACGTCTTCCCACTGTGCGCATAATTTCTAAAAAATAATCATCCCAACTGGGTCGGACATATTTATTTTTATCCATTGTTTTCAATAATTTTTAATATTTCTTCAATTTTTTGGTGTAATTCCTCCACACTTCCATTATTTTCAACAATATAATCTGCCTCTTGTCTACAAATGACCAAATTTTGTTTATTTGAATCAACCGATTGACTTTCTTTTTCCTCAAAATCCAAAAATTGTTCAAAACTAATACCATCCTTATTGCTTCCTCTTTTCTCATTTCTTTCATACCTCAATTTCTGATCAGCATCTACAGCAAGCAATATTCCCCCATCTTCTTTTATTTTTTTTACTTCAGCCAATGTTCTAATACTTTCAATTATGATATTTCCTCTCTCGCCCATTGCCCTCCCCATCAATCTCTCTACAATCACATCCGCCCCATATTTTTCTCTTAACTCATTGCCAACCACTATCATATTTTCCCTATTTACAGGTAAACCCATTCTTTCTATTTCTTCACTAATCAAACCGCTAGCACTAAAATGTTTAAAATTTTTTTGCTTAACTAAGTACTCCACTACCGTTCCCTTCCCTGCACCATTTGTGCCCGTAATTCCTAAGATGATTTTATTGTTTTTCATTTTTTGCAGGCCCATGAGGATTCGAACCTCAAATAAAGGTTTTGGAGACCTTGGTGATGCCATTTCACTATGGGCCTTTATGGCAAAAAGATAAGTGGATTTATCCACCGTAGCTTTAGCGAAAGTGGACCCAAGGGGACTCGAACCCCTGACCTTCCCCATGCCATGGGGACGCGCTACCAACTACGCTATGGGCCCAGTATCCGTTATTTTAACAAAAATTTTATCTGCTATCATAAGTTATGACCAAAAAACCCCTTGTCACCAAAGCCGTTATTGCTGCTGCCGGTCGTGGCACCCGTTTTCTTCCTACCGTCAAAGCTTATGCCAAAGAACTAGTTCCTGTTTTAAACAAGCCCAATATTCAGTATTTAGTTGAAGAAGCTATTGCCGCTGGCATTACCGAAATTTGTATTGTCCATCGTCATGGTGAAAAAACTGTTCGTAGTTATTTCCAACCTAGTGAAGATTGGGAAACATATCTCAAATCAGTCAACAAACTTGACGCCCTCGATTCTCTTAAACAAATTAACAAAAGATTAAAAACTCTAAAATTGATACCCCAATCTCCCCGACTTCCCTATGGCAACGGCTCTCCTCTTTTAGCCGCCCGTTCTTTTATCGGCAACGATCCCTTTGTCTATATGTTTGGTGACGATCTAATTGTTGAAAAAGATACCGGTCGTTTTCTAAAAAAAATGATCACCACCTTTGAAAAATACAACCCAGCCATTGCCGTCTCTGTAAAAGATGTCGGCCCTGCCGAAATCCATCGTTACGGTTCTGTAAAATTTATTCCTGACAAAAAATATCCTCACCGAATTTCTGGCATGTTTGAAAAACTTACCGCCGACAAAGCTCCTTCATTTTTTGGTCAAGTCGGCCGTTCTATTGTCGATGCAAAAAAATTATGGCCCGTTCTCACCACTCAAGGACTCTCCAGAGACAATGAACTTTGGTACGCTGATGCTATCAATACTCTCGCTAAAAACGATGTCGTAATTACTGAAGCTCTAGACAATAAATCCGACTGGATGACTACTGGCGATCCTCTCCGCTGGCTAAAAGCCAACATAGCGGTAGCTATGCTCGACGACAACTACGCTCCGGAAATCAAGGATTTTGTAAAAAATATAAAATAAAAAGTAATAAAAATAACAAATATTTTCATATTTATCCAATTTTTTCTGTAATCATATTTCATATCCTATAACTTGACATTATTGCATTTTATTGATACACTTTCTTACAATTAATTGTTGATTGTTATAGTCAACTTTTAATTTATTTAACATCATATAGATTCTGGCCTTTAAGGCCAGAAGAGAAAAAGGGGTAAGTGGCTCCTCTAAGCTTTCTCACTCCTTTTCTCTTTTGGTCTTAAAAAACCAATACTGTCGCAGCTACCTCAAACACCGCGTTTGAGATTAGCTAACACAGAGTTCTTTAACAATCTCTTTCTAAAAAAATCTTTCCTAAAAAAATTCAGGTACTCACTTTGGGGATATTTCCCTATCCCTAGTGCGAGTACTTGAATTTATAAGACACTTTAAAGGAGGTAGTCTTCCAAGAACTCGATGAACCCGTTCGTATACGGAGGCCGTTCAGGCTAAGAACCCGATGAAAATCGGAGAAAAAGTTTTCATAACCAAGAAAAGAGGAAAAAATGAACGAGCAAGAATTGCACGAAAAAAGATCAGCAGCCGCAAAAAAGGCCGCTGAAACTCGACGTGCTAATCGCTTAGCCGCTGAGGAGAGTCGTGAAGAAGAAACCACTAATTCCTCATGGAATTGGCAATGGTTGGGATGGGTCCTGTTAGGGATATTCGTCCTGGGAATGCTTATCTGGCATCCGTGGTCTCCAATTCCCGCAGTACCAGCTACAGAAACACCTGTTGTTGAAACCGAAGCTCCAGCTGTCGAAACAACCGAAGTACCCACTGAGGAAA
>JAGOPG010000033.1 GCA_017992115.1 Candidatus Shapirobacteria bacterium
GCAATGTCCAACAAGTTTTTACTTCAGCTAAAGAGACGGCTCAAAAGAGTTTAACCTCGTCAGGTAGTGGTATGACCTGGCCAACAGTAGGCCATCGTATTACTCAATATTATTCGTGGCGCCATACTGGTGTTGATATTGCTGATAAGGTGGGAACGCCGATTTATGCTGCGGATAGCGGTCGGGTAGAAATTGCTGCTACTGGCTGGAATGGTGGCTATGGTACTACTATTGTTATTAACCATGGTAAATTGAAAACTCGTTATGGCCACCTGTCGCGTTTATATGTTAAAGCCGGAGAAAATGTGGTAAAAGGTCAGGTTATTGGCGAGATGGGCTCAACTGGCCGTTCTACCGGGTCACATTTGCATTTTGAGGTTTTATCTGGTAATGTTAGGTATAATCCGTTAAATTATGTCCATTAAATTATCTCTATATGTTGCATTTTTTTGGTGGGTTGGCCATAGTTGCTTTGGGGGTAGTCATTATCTTAAAACGAGAGTGGATTTTAAATAATTTTGGCCGTATAGATTTTTTTGAAGAGAAGATGAGTACCTATGGCGGAACCAGAATGGCTTATTCATTAATTGGGCTTATTGCTATTTTTATTGGCTTTTGTATTGCCTTTGGGCTAATAAATGATTTTTTGGGCTGGGTGCTTAGTCCATTACTGCGCTATCAGTAGAGTTAGATATATTTTGGGCCTTTAGCTCAGCTGGCTAGAGCGTCTGCTTTGCAAGCAGGAGGTCGAGGGTTCGAGTCCCTTAAGGTCCACCATTAAACATCTCTCCTGAGCGGAGGGATTTTTGTTTTTCGAGAAAGTGGCTTGTTTACTGTATAAGTTAGCGGTTTTGTGGAGGTTGGCGTGGTTCGAACTTTTGGGAGACCATTTGGTCGGTTTGAAGTGAGTTTGAAAATTTCTTGGCCTAGATTAGAGATAAAAGACCATATGGTTCGTTTCGAATAATTGAAAAATTATCATATTTTGATATATTTAGTATAAGAAATAAATTCACAATAAATATATGAAAAAAGTAGTAAAATATTCTGGATTTGCAGTCTTGGGAATAGCCATTATACTTTTGGTTTTAATTAAGTTTTCTGCTGTGGAGACGAATTTTAAATGCTCGGGTGAAATTACAAAAAATAACATCTCCCAAGGGCAAAGCATTGTATATATTAAACTTACAGAATATAGACCATGGGTAGGTCTCTGGAGTAACTCTGATGGTAGTATTGATCTGGAAATCCCCAATGGCTGGTTTGATTATTTTGAACAGATTGAAAAAAATGGTGATCATTATTTAATTTACAAGGCTTATCCAGAGAAAACCTTTCAGGGTATATTTTCATTATTGAGCAAAACAATCGCAATCAATACTCCGCAAGGAGTTTTTGAGGGAAGTTGTTCTTCTAATTAATTTTTAGAAAATTATGCTGTAATAACAAGTCTATGGTTGATTTATTTTTGTTGCACAACCGGTTGAATCTTTTCAAATCTAGAATATCAAAAATCAATGATCCGTTTATAGTATTTTCCGTTTTTGTGGATGATGTTTGATGGTTATTTGGTTGAACTATAAAATAAAAATAGAGATCAAGATAAGGTAAACTGGTTTATCGAAAATCAGGATGGAAAAAGTAATCTATTGTATAAATATTACAAATTAACATTAAATAAACCACCAGATCAATTACCACCAATTATTGATGCGCGCCCACAAAAGGGTGGATCTAAAATTGAAGTTGACCCGCAAAATCTTGTGGAAACAGTTTTGTCTTATATTTACTAAATTCGTTGCAATCTTTTTCACGGCACTTTTGATATTGCCAATGGAGATGATCATAGCTTTGTTGATATTGGAAGACAGTTTATGGAAAATTTTCTGAATCCTTGACTTGAAGATGAGATTGATTGGAATGATGCAATAGTATATCCACAAACTCCTTAACCATCATAAAATTATCCTTCAACCAGATATACCACCCCAGAAACTGCTCATTCAAAAGTCTCCACCAGACCCGAGACCAGACCTCCTCCGCTTCCGAGTCTAAAAGGCTTGAAACTTGCTTGAAATCAGACTTTTCTGCTTCTGGTTCATGTGCTAAATATTCATCGACAGTCATCCTATTCTTTGCCAACCTTTTGGTTTCCGGTTCGAATCGTGTGCAATACGCCCACCATATTGAATTAATTGCCTTACTCGGGGTTTCGCCCCTTGCTTTCGCCGCTTCGTTTTTCACCGTCGCAATTTTTCGTATTTCGCTTTGCGAAATGCGTCATCAAAAGAAAAGGGTTGTGTTTGCCCTGCCCATCGGTGCGCACACAACATCAAACTCCCTTGTAAAAATCAATACAGAATTTGTAATTACTAATGGAATTGAAAGATCTGCCGAAAGACTTGCAGAGTATAAACGATTATGTAAATTCAAATTAGAGAAAATCTTTTGCCGACGACCAAAGAGAGATCAGTAAATATATCAAATTCGTTCGAGAAATTTTTGATGATTACGGTCAATTAGACATTTATTTTAACTTGACGAGAAATTATTTTAAGGACACGGTTATTTTGAAACAAAACAAGGACGAGATCAACTCCAGCGCCAAAAGATATTAAAAGGGCGGTAGGACTGAATTATCAAATGCCGAATTAAGGTGCCATCATTACAACATTAAAAAAGGAAACAGAAGTTAGAATTTTTAAAAAGTGAAGAAGAAAAAAGAACGATTTGCGGTCTCGTTTTTTTCTATCCTTTACCCCCTTGATTTTCTCGGATCGTTTCCGTAGGAATTTCTCCAGCCGATAGTCCCGTCTAGGTTTTGGACAAGAAGTTCAAGGTGTTGATTTTGTGCTATTTCTTTCGCACGTTCAACCGCTTCTGCCTTGGTGTCGCAAATGGCCGAGGCCTTTTGATTGCCAACAATCTTAACTTTCCAATCCTTGCCGTTAGGGCTAACGAATATTTGATTTATCATATTGTTTAGATTATTAACCGCCCCCGTTTATTAAATTGTCTAAATCTGTTAAAATAAACTCGTAGTTATTATAGGCCTAATTGAAATGCCCCAGGGGGCGAAAAAAGACATTTCTGATGGGGAGAGGTTATTGCCGCAAACAATCGCCACTCTCTATTTATTTTAGTCCTTTTGTAGTATTTGTCAAACTTATTAACATATCTATTGACAAATAATTTTACAATGATTATACTGGAAATAACAATATGCTTGGCAAATTTATTTTAGAACAACGTAAAAAGCACAATTTAACGCAGGATTTTTTAGCGTCTAAAATTGGCGTTTCGCGTCCTACCTATATTCAAATAGAGCAGGGCGAGCGTGACTTAACCATAACCGAAGCAAAAATATTATCGGATATTTTTGGTATTGTTTTTGATGATTTTGTTCAGGGCAAGGACACTTCTGCCAGGGTAGAAATTAAAAAGAACATTAAAAAAATAAGAGAAGAAAAGCAAGAAATAAGAATAAGCGTTCCGCAAAAAAATCTAGAAAAATTTAAGGAGGTTCTACTTTATGTTTTATCGAAAGTCGGTGGCAAGCCGAATGTTGGCGAAGCAGTAATCTATAAATTGCTTTATTTTATTGATTTTGATTTTTACGAAAAATTTGAGGAGCAATTAGTTGGTGCGACATATATTAAAAATCACTATGGACCTACGCCGGTTGAGTTTAAGACTATTGTCGATGATATGATTAAAAATGGCGAAGTTGTGAAAGTTGAAGGAAAATATTTTAATTATCTACAAAGAAAATATCTGCCAATTCGCGAACCAGACTTAACTAAATTAAAAGACGCACGCGAATTGCGTCATATCGACGAAGTATTAGCCAGATTGGGCGATAAAAATGCCAAAGAATTAAGTGAATACTCTCACGAGGATACTCCTTGGCTCGTCGCGAAAGAAAATCAGCCGCTTGATTACGAGGCCGTGTTCTACCGCACGCCTAAAACTTCCGTGAGAAACTATGACGAGCAAGATTAGTTATGGCGAAACGCCTGAATTTCAGAAGGACTTCAAAAAATTGCTCAAAAAGTTCAAATCACTTGAAGATGATTTTGAATTAGCAAAAGTTGCGGCGATTGAGCTTTTTCATATACAAAAAGTAAACAATCTAAGCACTTTTCCTGTTCAAGGTCTTTGCACGGAAAAAATACAAATTTGTAAAATTAAAAAATTTGCCTGCAAAGCGTTAAAGGGGCGAGGTTCAAAAAGCGGAATACGAGTTATTTATGCTTTTCATTGCGAAAATTATAAGGTAGATTTTATTGAGATATATTTTAAGGGTGAGAAAGAAAACGAAGACAGGGATAGAATTAGGGAGTATTTAAAAAAATTTTAGACGACGCGCTAGCTTCGCTGGTACGAAAAATTGCGACACTGAAAAAAGAAGTGGCGAAGCGGGGCTGGGTATAGATAAACACTTAGATTTTACTCAAAAAAGGTTAGATTTCTTCCAGCAACACTAACCTTAATTTTTCTCTTTACTATTAAGCTTTTTTTAGCTATTCTTATGGATAGTAAATATTGTTATGATACTCAATCCTAAATTACATGAACAGGCCTCTTTTACTTTAACTGCTAATGTTAACACTAAACAATTACTGCAGGTAATTTATCGCACTCAGCATGGTCAGGTTAAAGATACATCAGATCAGCCTAAAA
>JAGOPG010000008.1 GCA_017992115.1 Candidatus Shapirobacteria bacterium
CCCAAAGCTATTCTGCCTTTTCACAAAACCTGGACACAAAAGCTAATTTCCAAAAATTTAAAAGCGACGTAAAGAATTTTGATATTGACCAATTAAGTCGTTTTCTCAACACCGCCTCACTTTTCTCCGAAAACAAGGCAATTATTATTGAAAATTTTTTTTCCTTACCAAAAAATACTTTTGATAAAGCTGTTAATACGATTAATTCCCACCCGGAATATGATTATCTTTTTTGGCAAAGCAAAAAAATCGAAGCCACCAAGCTCAAAATTTTCCCTAAAGCCGAAATAAAAATTTTCAGTCTTCCCGAAACTCTATTTACCTGTCTCAATTCTCTCCGACCCAATAATCAAAAAGACTTTGTTGTTAAATACCAAAATTTACTTTCCGCTCTGCCTTTCGAACTAATTCTTTTTTGGTTTAAAAACACTCTCCGTCGTCAACTAACTACTTATTCTAAATTTTCCGAAAATAAACTCAAACAAGCCTATCTAAATTTAATTGAACTCGATTATCGTTCCAAAAATGGTCAACTCCCACTGAGTAAGGAAGACAGTCTCTGCCGTTGGGCTCTCAACTTAATGGACTAGCTTCCTTTTTTTTTGCTATCATTTTCATATGACTGCCCAAATTATTGACAAACCCTGGGGTCGGGAAATTATTCTTACCAACCCCAAATCTCCATATACTGCCAAAATTTTAGAAATCAAAGCTGGTCAACGCCTTTCTCTCCAATACCACGACAAAAAACTAGAAACCTTATGCCTTTTTTCTGGCAACTGCAATATTATTTGGGGACCAAATCAAACCGAGCTTAAAACTGAGGCCATGGAACCTTTCAATGGTTATACCGTTGTTCCAAACACTATTCACCGCTTTCAAGCAATCACCGACTGCCAGCTTTTTGAAGCTTCAACTCCAGAAGTTGGTACCACTTATCGGCTTCAAGATGACACCAATCGTCCAGATGAAAATGACGCTCTTAGAAATTCACCAAATCGGGGTTGGCAACAATGAAAAACAATGTTCCCAATTTATTATGGTTTAAAGACATACGTTTTGAAGATATTTCCATAGTCGGCGGAAAGGGCGGTAATTTAGGTGAAATGTATAACATAGACATTCCAGTTCCCAATGGTTTTTGTACTACCACTAAAGCCTATTTTAAATTTATTGATGCCAACGGACTCAATCCAAAAATTAAAGCGATTCTAGACATTACTAATGTTGATAATCCTGACGAATTATCAAGATCTTCTGCTAAAATTCGAAAACTTGTCAAATCATCACCTGTTCCTGACGATATTGCCCGAGACATTATGAACGCCTACAAAAAACTCTGTTCTTTCGGTGGTCTTAATGACGTCCCTGTAGCTGTCCGCACCTCAGCCACCGCTGAAGATAGTGCCGATGCCTCCTTTGCCGGTCAAGGTGATACCTTTCTTAACGTTATTGGTGAAGCCAACGTAGTTGAAAAAGTTCGTGCATGTTGGTCAAGTCTCTTTACTGCCCGCTCACTTTTTTATCAAGTAAAGAATAAATATGACCACTTCAAAATAGGAGTTGCCGTTCCCGTCCAAAAAATGGTTCAAAGCGAAGTTTCAGGTATTTGTTTTACTATTAATCCGGTAAATAACAACAAAAACGAGATTGTTGTGGAAACTATCTGGGGTTTAGGAGAATACATTGTCCAGGGAATTGTTACCCCCGATCAACATATTATTGACAAAGGTTCATTGGAAATAAAACAGGAAAATCATGTTCATCAAGACATTCAATTACTTCGTTTTAATGATGGTAATAAAGAAGTTAAGGTTCCTAAATACAAACAAAACAAAAGTAAAATTGATCATAAAATGGCCATCAAAATCGCCAAAATCGCTCTTAAACTTCACAACCACTATGGTCGAGCTCAAGATATTGAATTTGCCATTGAGAAAAATAAACTCTATTTTGTTCAAACCCGTCCAGTTACTACCGTAGCTTCTAGTCAAAAAAGCATAGATCAACAAAACCCAGTTGATCTTGACTTAAAACTTCTTCTAGAAGGCCAAGCCGCTTCGCCTGGAATTGGATCAGGTTTAGCCGTAATCATTAATAATCCAAGCGAATTAAACCGTGTTCAAAAAGGTCAAATACTTATCACCGACATGACTACTCCTGATTTTGTTCCAGCAATGAAAAAAGTCAACGGTATTATTACCAACAAAGGTGGCCAAACTTCTCATGCAGCCATCGTTGGACGGGAACTGGGAGTACCTTGCGTTGTTGGTACTGATAAAGCCACTAAAATAATTAAAGAGGGGGATCTGGTAACTGTAGACGGTACTAACGGAAAAATTTATCAGGGACAATCACAAACTATAAAAACAAACACTCTTAAAAAAACTCCCTTTAAAAAAACTGCAACTAAACTATACGTCAATTTGGGTGAACCAGAATTGGCAAAAGAAATAAGTAAAAAAGATACTGATGGCATCGGTTTACTCAGGGCTGAGTTCATGATTGCCAATATCGGCATTCATCCCAAAAGAATAATTCAAGAAGGCCGTGAAAAAGAATACATTCAAAAATTAGCTGATGGTCTTCTTCAATTTTGCAAAAATTTCAATCCTCGGCCTGTAATATATCGGGCCACTGATTTCAAAACTAATGAGTATCGTTATTTAAAATGGGGAAAGCTTTATGAACCTGAAGAACCGAATCCGTTATTAGGTTTTCGTGGGGCTCTGCGTTACATTAATTCTCCTGAAGTATTTAACATGGAATTAGAGGCCATCAAGCTTGTTCGCAACAAACATAATTTAAAAAACCTTTGGCTAATGATCCCTTTTTGTCGCTCCCCTCAAGAATTAATTAAAATTAAAAAACTCATCAATGATGCCGGTCTTTTACGAAGTCCTTCTTTTAAATTATTTATGATGGCAGAAATTCCCAGCAATGTTATCCTTTTGGATAAATTTATTGATGTTGGTATTGATGGTATTTCTATTGGCAGCAACGACCTAACTATGCTAACTTTAGGTCTAGACAGAGATAACGCGGAAATTGCCAGAGAATTTAATGAATTAGACCCGGCGGTACTCTGGTCCTTGAAACGTTTAATTACCAAATCAAAAAAACGTGGAATTATGGTTGGTATTTGTGGTCAAGCACCTAGTAATTATCCTGAACTTGTTCAAAAATTAGTTAAATGGGGAATTACTTCTATCTCTGTATCACCAGATGCCCTACAACGAACACGGGAAATCATTGCTTGGGCAGAACAAAAAAGGTTTAATTAAAGACAACTACCACTTCACCTCTTTTTTCTCCATCCCAGTCTTTTTTTATTTCCTCAAATTTTTTTGTCATTTCCCTTAAAATCCTTATTTCTGTTTTTTCTCCATAAATTTCCTTTATTTCCTTGATTAATTTTTCTACTCTTAACGGTGATTCATAAACCACCTTACTTCCCTCAATATTTCTATATTTCTTTAAAATATTTTTCCTTTCCCCAGTTTTCTTTGATAAAAATCCTAAATAAGTAAAACGCCCCATAGGCAAACCCGACAAAACTAAAGCGTTAATAACAGCACTGGGACCAGGCAATGCAGTATAAACTAATCCCATTTCTTGACATTTTTTTACTAACTTCCAACCCGGATCAGAAAGAAGGGGAGTACCGGCATCTGAAATTAACCCTATTTCTTTGCCAGCCTTTAAATTTTTTATAACATACGGAACTTTTTGAGTCTCAACCTCATCATAAAAAGACACAAGCTCTGGTTTATTCGTAATTCCCAGTTCTTTCAATAAAATTCCACTCTTCCTTGTATCTTCACAAAGTAATATATCGATACTCTTCAATATATCGATACTTCGTAATGTTATATCTTTTAAATTACCGATAGGTGTCGATATGATGTAAAGCATCGTTAATTAAATTGACGGATAACAGCCACTACTCTTCCTCTAATTTGAACATCCGTAACATACATTGGACTCATAGACGAATTTGCTGGTTGTAATCTAATTCGATTCGTTTCTTGATAATATCGCTTTAAAGTAGCAAAACCATTTTTTAAAACAGCTACCACTATATCTCCATTATGGGCTTCTCTTTGTTCCTTAACTACCACAAAATCTCCGCTTAAAATCCCATCATCTACCATTGAATCACCCTTTGCTTGAAGGACAAATGACTTGTCGCCTGATTTTACCAAAGCGGATGATACCAACAAAGTAGCATTTGGATCAGTATAGGGTTCTATGGGTTCCCCACAAGCAATAAAACCCAAAACCGGCAGTTCAATATTGTCACCATTTTTCTTATTTTCGTTATCTAATAGTTCAATACCTCTCACTGCTCCTCGATATCGACGAATTAATCCTTTTTTTTCTAATGCTGATAAATGCTCATGCACCGTCGCCAACGATGATAATCCCAAACTTTGAGCGATTTCAGTCAAAGTTGGGGCATAACCATACTTGTTTACTGAGTTTGTAATTAAATCTAAAATTTCTTTTTGGCGTTTATAAATTACAGCTGGCATAGATTTATCTTACACGAATAATACCCGAAGTCAATTGAGAGAATGATAAGATAAATTATGTTTTTTTTACTAATAGTTTTTCAATTTTTAATATCGCAAGCACCAACATTCGCCATTGAAGAAAACTTTATCGTTAATGAAAATATTGAATATTCTGTCACTGAACAAGAAAAAGCAAATGTCACTCATTCAATTATCATTACCAATAAAGACTCACAAAAATATCCAAGTGAATATCAGCTATCTTTCAAGGGTTATCAGCTAAGTCAAGTCAATGCCACAGATGACAAGGGTAATGCTCTTCAATCTTTTAAAGAAGATAAAGATGTTTCTATTTTTAATTTAAAATTTAACCAACCTAAAGTTGGTAAAGACCAACAAAATGAAATTAATCTGACCTACACCATCAATAATTTTGTTAAACATAAGGGTAAAACTTGGGAAATTTTATTGCCACAAATTGTCTCTAATAATAATGTTACTCGAAAAATTATCACCCCTATTTCTTTTGGTTCTCTTTCCTTTTCCTCAATTCCACTCAAATTTGAACCTGGTATCTCAAAAAATCAAATTATCTTAAATAGTCAACAGCGAGAAAATATTTTAATAATTTTTGGCAATTATCAACTCTTTGACTTTAAACTAAATTATCATCTGAAAAATAATCACAACCAAACAGTTACCACCGAAATTGCCATAATCCCTGATACCCACTCTCAAAGTGTATATTATCGCCAAATCGAACCAGCTCCAGAAAATATTAAAATTGATCCCGATGGAAATTGGCTTGCTCAATATACTTTAAAAACTAAAGAAGAGCTAAATATAATTGCCACTGGACAGGTTAAAACCGGATTTGAACTACCTCAAACTCTAGAAAGTGAAAATGACTTTATTGGGGAACAAATTTTTTGGCCTGTTAACGATACTAAAATCCAAGATATTGCCAAATCTCTCGACAATCCAAAAAGTATTTATGATTACGTTACCAGTACTCTTGAATATAATTATGATCGTTGGGGAAATGCTGGTCGTTTAGGTGCCCTTTCAGCGCTAAGTGAACCTCAAAACTCATTGTGTACTGAATTTACCGATCTTTTCGTCACTTTAGCCCGAGCCAAAAATATTCCCGCTCGAGAAATCGAAGGATTCGCTTATACCAACAATCCTGAAATTAAACCCACGGCTCAGAGTGGGGATATCCTTCACGCTTGGCCAGAATTTTATAATTCAAAAACCAATTCATGGCAAGAAATTGATCCCACCTGGGGTAAAACCACAGGTGGCCTCGATTTTTTCAATAAACTAGACCTTAATCACATCACTTTTGTCATACATGGTTACAGTAGCCAATATCCGTTACCGCCAGGTTCATACCGCCACCCCAATTCTGATAAATCTGTCGAAATAAATTTCGCAACTGAAGAATTCCTCAGTCACCAAGAATTACCACGGGTCGCATTTCAAAAAAATAAATTATTATTCAACAACTCCACCCCGAATTCCATAAAAGGTCTCTTCCTTTCCATTCCTAAAATAAATTTTTCCAAAAATATCGATACAATCATGCCTTATTCATCATCTTTAATAGAAATTCCTAGACTCAATTTTTGGCAAACTCTCAACCCCTCTATTCGTACTCTCGATATAGTTTTAAAAAATAGCGAAGATAAATTATCGACTCAAACATTGATTTACCCACCATATTTTATTAATTTAGGAATTTTGATAATCTCTGGACTGATAATTTTGTCTTTGAGCGGTATAATAATAACCAGAAAAAAAAATGAAAAAACTTCTTAAATATACCCTATTTCTTAGTTTTGCTTTAGTTATACACAACGAAATTTTTCACAATCTTTCTTTTAATCCTCGAATCCAAACTATTGTTTCCGTGGCGTTAATTTTGGCAATCTTCGAGCTGGTTTTAAAACCAATCATAAAGATATTATTATTACCCGTCACTTTCCTTACTTTAGGGTTAATCAGGATTGTAATCCAAACTTTAGGTTTGTATCTTGCTTCCTATTTTGTCGGTGGTTTTACTCTTTCTTCTCTAAGCATTTTTAACTATACTTTTAGTGGGTTTCTTGCCTACCTATTCACCTCTTTTTTTATAAGTAATCTTCTTTATATTTTCAAAAAATTATGAAAACGGCTCCTATTATTGTACAAATTGTTGTATCTTTAATTTTAATCACTCTGATTTTTCTTCAATCTAAAAGTACAAACGAAAACAGCTTGCTGTCCGAAAACCCGCCAGAAAAACGTGGTTGGGAAAAAGTCACTTTTAATCTAACCATAATTATTATTCTACTTTTTCTTGCTTCTTCTATCTTTCTTACCAGAATCTAATGTTCACTAAAATCCGCTTTAAGCTGGAAATTATCTATCTATATCTGAAACGACACAAACTAATATTAACTTTTCTCACACTTATTTTAGCTATTCTATTTCTTTTCCGAAAAAATCTCGTTGTTAAGTACAATCAATATTTCCCTAAAATAGAAAAAATAGGTATTGAAGGTCAATATAAATACTACAATTTACCTAAAAATATTAGCCAAAAAATTTCCTATGGTCTTACGACAGGTAATCACACCGGCCATTTTGACATCTCTCCATTAATTGAAAAAATCGACATTAATGAAGAAAAACATGAATACAATTTCACTCTCAAAGATAATCAATATTGGCATTCAGGTAAAGAATTGGTAGCCAAAGATTTTAATTATCAAATCCCGGGACTTTCTTTCACCTACCCCTCATCCAAACAAGTAAATATTACATCTGAAACTGCTTTCAGTCCGATTTTATCTACTCTAAGTCAACCATTGATTAAAAAAAATTTAGACGGTTTGGGACCATTCACTGTGAAAAAAAATCTTATGGCTGATGGTTATTTAAAAAGACTTGATTTACGTTCAGCTGATAAATTTTATAGCTATCGTTTTTATCAGAGCGAAAATGATTTAATAAACGCTTTCAAAATTGGCGAAGTCGATACTATCGAAATTACCTCTCTACCCGGAGAATTAGAAAAATGGCCAGACTTAAGCATAAATAAAAAGATTCAAACCGACGAAAAATATATTGCAGTTTTTATCAATACCAGTAAATTTCCTGAAAAACAGTTTCGCCAAGCTCTAGCTTATGCCACCCCTAAAACCACTGATTTAAACGATCGAGCCCTTTCACCTATTTCCCCAGATTCTTGGGCTTACAATCCTTCAGTAAAAAATTATAATTACGACCAGCAGAGAGCCGTTGATTTTTTTTCAAAAAACAAAATTGACAGTATTAATCTAGTTTATAATGATCAACGCCTTGTTTCTTTGGCTGATAATATTAAAAAAAGTTGGGAAGATACTTTAGGGCTCAAGGTAAATGCCCAGCTCACTACTCAAATAGACATCCAAAATTATGACACTCTTCTTGCCTATGGTAGTATTACCTCTGATCCCGATCAATACCTTTTTTGGCATTCCACCCAAAGTAAAACTAATCTTACCAAAATAAATCACCCTCCTATAGATAAATTATTAGAGGAAGGAAGACAAATTTTTGACCTACAAGAACGCAAAAAAATTTATCAGGAATTCCAAAAAATTCTTCTCGAAGAATGTCCAGCTATATTTTTAAAATTTCCAACCGTATATACTGTAAGCAGAAAATGATAAACTCAAAAAAAATTACCCCCACGGGCTATTTTCTAATAACCATTTTATTTATCTCACTATTTTATTCATCCTGGCTTTTTTATCAAAGCATTGACTGGCAAGTATTAGACCGCCTTGAAAAAGCACCCTTAATTTTACCGAGCCCTATACCATCGCCAATAGATTAAATATGATCTTCGTGATCAGCTTCGGCATCCATTTTCGTAGCGTGAATTACACCACTTTTATGGTGAGCTGGACTATAAATCGTATACAGTTTTAATTTTCTATCGGTCGAAGTATTGATGATATTATGCTCGGTTCCAGCCGGAATAACTATCGCTGATCCATTTCTGATTTCGTATTCCATTCCATCCGCAATCACTTTTCCTTCACCTTCATCAATTCTAAAAAACTGATCCACTATTTC
The DNA here is from genome assembly GCA_017992115.1 of Candidatus Shapirobacteria bacterium. Classification (GTDB taxonomy): domain Bacteria; phylum Patescibacteriota; class Microgenomatia; order UBA12405; family UBA12405; genus UBA12158. Next base: position 8,625 of record JAGOPG010000008.1, read on the forward strand.
ATGAACTTCCATTCCTATTTCTTCACCCGGATTCAGACTCATCAAAACTAACTGACTATGCTGACCAGTCCAAAGTACCTTTCTAAACTTATCATTTTGAACTGTTTCTTCTTCAATATTAATTACATATGGTTTTGTATCCATAACACTCCTTTAAACATATAATTACAGTTTCATAATAACACTTCTATCACCTTCTTTAAATATACATTTTCACCTAAAATTGCTACAATATAACCATAGCGATCTTGTACCATCGGTTCAGCTATTTATCTTTGTAGAAGGAGTGCAAAACATAGCCAATTTTACCCTAAAAATCGGTAGCAAAATTATCGACTCAGAACAAATCTACACCATTTCGGATATAAAAAATGATGTGATTTATTATAAATCGGATGATAATTGCAGCTGTTCTATCCCTGTAAAAAACTTATCTATTGCCTGTATACGCCCTTTAATGTCAAAGGAGGACATTACTCTTATTTTTAAAAATCTTTCGGAAAAGGAATCATTAAACCCGCCATCAACGACAAAAAATAACCAAAATAACAACAATTATTTTGGTGAAATTCTGTATTCAAATAATCCAAGCAAAATATGTAAACTCCTGGTTTACTTTAATCAACTTGAAAAAAATGCCGTCCTCACAAAAAGCGATCAGGTAATTTATGATCGGGCCCTAAACCATTTGGCCAATGAAATATCCGTCGTTTCAAAGGTACCACTAAATCTAACCAAAAATAAAATCTTATCCATCATGGGAAAGTAAAAATATTTCAGTATTGTTGAAATAATCTTGTTGCCCCGCATGGATTCGAACCACAGTAAACAGCTCCAAAGGCTGCTGTCCTACCATTAGACGACGGGGCACTGTCCGTCATTCTAGTGCCGACGAGAGGACTTGAACCTCCACACCTTACGGCATACGCACCTCAAGCGTACGTGTATACCAATTTCACCACGTCGGCAAACTTTCTACGTGACCTAATTTCACCCGCCTGCAATCGCTATGCGATAGCATTGCGGGCAGGCCACGCCGGCAGATTATAAAAGAACTCTCTATTATATCGCAAAAGGTGGCATGCCAGCCTGTAACTTTAGCGAAAGGTGGCTGTTGAGGGACTCGGACCCCCGACAGCATCGATGTAAACGATGTGCTCTACCAACTGAGCTAAACAGCCTTACTCTCTATTTTATCAATAAAAAACAAAAATGCCGACTACTCTAGCCCTAAACGTTTTTTTTCTGCTCTAATACGTTCTTCAAGTCTTTCAGATTGTTCAACTGTCAACGTATAGGTTGAACCTATCATTTGTCTACCATTCTTAAAAACATATACAAAACATCCGCATGAGCTGTAAACTTCCTCAATATTCTTAGGATTATATCCTCTAGGAGCAACTTGATAATATGGCTGTAATTCCATTCCCGGACTACCTACACTGCCCATTCTTATTGGAGCTCTCCCTTCTCTTACTAATTTTTCTACTCGACCATCACCCAATATAAAATCCAAATTTTCAGAAGGATCTCTTTCTCTTAATCCCCAAACAGCTTCTTTAGCGGCAATTATTATTTTTCTAACACCTTGCTCAATATTTCTCACTGTGAAATATTTTACTAAACCTTCCCTCAAAAAGCAATTTATTTCAGTAACTATTTATTTGCCTCGCTATTCCATAGCTTTAGCGAAGGATAGGAGCGGGTAGAGGGAATCGGACCCTCGCCGAAAGATTGGAAATCTTTCGTTCTACCACTAAACTATACCCGCACTTTCACAATATTCTATCAAAAAATGATTTAAATAGTACTTTCAAGGTAAAATATATAAACTCGCCGTCGTGTTGGAACTGGTAGACAAGCACGTTTCAGAAGCGTGTGGAGCAATCCATGGAGGTTCGACTCCTCTCGACGGCACCGTACATTTAATTTTTTTTTTGATAAAATAAGCATACTTCATCGCCGAAGTAGCCAAGATGGTCACGGCACTGGTCTGAAAAACCTGGGATATTGGTTCGAGTCCAATCTTCGGCACATTGCGAGAGTAGTTCAGTTGGTAGAACGTCTCCTTGCCAAGGAGAAGGTCGCGGGTTCGAGCCCCGTCTCCCGCTCAAAAAAATGCCGCTGTGGTGAAACTGGTATACACGCAAGACTTAAAATCTTGTGCTCTCAACAAGCGTGTGGGTTCGATTCCCGCCAGCGGCACCTAGCTTAAGTTATAACGGGCATGCCCACCGTAGCTTCAGCGTAGGCGGGGATTGGCGCAATTTCGTCCATAGGACGATCAGCCTTTGACTGAGGCTAGTGCTAATTCTTGACATCGGGGATTGGCGCAATTGGCTAGCGTGCATGGTTTGGGACCATGAGGTTGCAGGTTCGAATCCTGTATCCCCGACTTCGGTCCGCCGTAATTTTTATAAAAACGTAGGCGACCAAAGTGATTTCGAAAAGCAATTTAAATTATAATGACCATTTCCCGTCCTAAATTTTTCAAAACCATTACCGGACAAATAATTCCTCTGCCAATTTTCTTTCCTGATGCCACCCGAGCAGTCTTAAAAACCCTTGATTCCACCGACATCGAAAGTACCCAAACATTAGGTGTTTTAGTTAACACTTTTCACTTATTTCAAGATCCTGGTCATGATGTCATCAAAAAATTTGGGGGCGTCCGCAATTTTATGAATTGGGGTGGGGGAGTCATTTCTGATTCCGGCGGCTTTCAAGTTATGTCTTTAGCCAAAAGCATGGACGGCAATAAAGCCGTCACCGACACTGGTGTTACTTTCAAGCTGGACGGTAAAAAAATTCTATTTACTCCAGAAATGTCGATAAAACTTCAACTTGAATTAAAAAGCGATATGGTAGTAGTTCTTGACGACTTTACTGACCCAAAAGATAACCTCGAGGAGGCAAAAATCAGTGTTGAGCGGACTTTAAAATGGGCCAGAGAATGTCGTCAAATTTTTGACAAGCTGGTAAAACAAAAAAAATTAACCTCAAAAAATACTCCCTATCTTTTGGGAGTAGTTCAAGGTGGAAAATATTTAGACCTGAGAAAATATTGTACCCAAGAACTGGTTAAAATTGGCTTTGACGGCCTCGGTTACGGTGGCTGGCCTATCAACGGCGATGGTTCTTTTGATTATAAATCAGCGCAAATTATTGCCGATAATACACCCAAAAATTATTTTCTTTATGCCCTTGGTATTGGTAAACCACACGAAATAACCACACTCGTTAAAATGGGCTGGAATATTTTCGACTGCGTTCTTCCTACCCGTGACGCTCGTCACAAACGTCTATATGTCAGTAAAAATCCAGATTATAGTGATTATGAATATTACACTCCTGATAAAAATATCTATTATCGGGACCAGCGTCCAGTTTCTGAATTTTGTGATTGCCTTCTGTGCCAAAAATATTCCCGTTCTTATTTAGCCCATCTTTTTCGTATCAAAGAAATTACTGCCCTAAGACTGGCAACAATACATAATCTCCGTTTCTATTCAAAATGGATGGAATCTCTGAGAAACACCTATTCCGGGTTATAATTACACCATGTCGAAACTAATTTTGGTTACTGGTGGAGCCGGACACATTGGTTCTCATGTTATAGAAGAATTACAAAAAAATAATCGACATAAGATTATTTCTCTGGATAATTATTCTAACGGTAATCTAAAAAATCACATAGATGGTGTTGAATACCGCCGTGGACATACAAAAAATATTTTTAAATTAATTCCAGAAAAACCTGACATTGTATATCACCTAGGCGAATATGCACGTGTCACCCCTTCCCTGCTAGAACCCGAAAAAGTTTATGACTACAATATCCGAGGTACTTTTTCCGTTGTTGAATTTTGTCGACAAAAAAATGTCAAACTGATTTATGCCGCCTCTAGCACAAAGTTTGCCCCTCTCGACGAAGGCCGAAATCACTGCCCTTATTCATTTTCTAAGGCTGTAAACGTTGATTTAATTAATAATTATGGCCGATGGTATGGCTTGAACTATGCTATCTGTTATTTCTATAATGCATTTGGTGGTAGAGAAAAAGGCAAAGGAAAATATGCCACTCTTATTGCCAAAATGCAAAATTATTACCTTCACAAAAAAATTTTTCCTATTATTATACCCGGAACTCAAAAAAGAAATTTTACTCATGTAAAAGATTTGGCTAAAGGTTTTATTCTGGTAGGAGAAAAGGGGATTGGCGACAATTATACTTTAGCCAACAAAAATTCCTATTCAATATTAGAAGTTGCTAAAATGTTTGGTCTAAAAACAAAAATGGTTGATGGAAATCCGGGAAGAAATGGTTCCGGAAACATTCAAAGCCGTGTCCGCAAAGAACTTGGGTGGGAAACGACTATTGATCTAAAAGATTATATTAATGAATTTAAAAAACAATGTCGTCGTCTGTGAAATACTTTTCCATTTATAATTTAGGATGTCGGGTTAACGCCGCCGAAAGCAATCTTTTTGCTCAAAAATTAATTAACGATGGTTATGTTCCAATTAATTTAAGTAGAGACGTGATTAATCACGACTCTACAATAAATAATAATCCCAATCTTATTTTCATCAACACTTGTTCTGTTACCAAAAAAGCTAATGTTGAATCACTTGGCCTTATCCGTCGACTTCAAAAAAAATATCCCTTGGCAAAAATTATCATCTCCGGATGTGCTTCATTAAAAAATTTAAAAATAAATAAAAACATTCAAATAATAAGCAATTCTGAAAAAGAAAAAAAATTAAATAAATTAAATTCTCTTTATTATCACCAAATAAAAGATAAATTCTCACATACCAATCGTTTTTTACTAAAAGTCCAGTCTGGTTGTACTTATTTTTGCACTTATTGCACAGTTCCCTACACTCGTCCATATCTTTGGTCTCTGCCAATTAATGATGCCGTAAATACGGTAAACAAAGTCGTTGAAGATGGCTATAAAGAAATTATCATTACTGGAGTAAATTTAGATCAATACACTCCTGGTTTTTCTGATTTGGTTGAGGCCTTATTAACTAAAACAAGTGTTCCACTAATTAGTTTTGGCTCTATCCCCATCAATTGTATTGATGAAAAATTTGTCTCTCTAGTATCTAGTTTCCCATCCCGAGTATCTCCTTTTTTACACATTCCCATCCAATCCGGCTCTGACCAAATCTTAAAACTTATGCACCGTAATTACACTAAAAAAATAATTTTGGAAAAATTTACTTTACTTAAAAAAAGTAATATCGGAAATAATTCCGTAAACAAAACATCTCCCCCTCCTTTTTCAAATAAGGGGTCGGGGAGTGATTTGAAATTCGGTACCGATATCATCGTCGGTTTTCCCGGCGAAACTGATTTTGATTTTCAGGAAACTTATGATCTTTGTCAACAAATTGGCTTTTCCAAAATTCACGTTTTCAAATATTCTCCTCGTCCCGGCACTGCAGCTCGTGAATTATTTTTAAAATCAGATAAAATTTCCAAAGATATAATTAATTTTCGCTCTAAAAAGCTTAGACAACTTATCTCCCAAACCAAACCTCCATCTCATCAAAAACCGGATAAGAAAAACTGACTTCCTGTTCCGGAAACCTTGCATTTTTACCCCAAATATAAGCACGACTTACATCATCCCTCATCTCGCTGGAAACTCTTTTTAGTACCGCGTCTAATGTCTGTCCCTTTTTCATAATTAACGGTTCTTTTTTATCTGCCTCACTGTTCCGTTCTCTTTTCAAATAAACCCTTACTAATTCCAAGGATTGCCATATCCTTTCTTTAAACTCATCGATTCCTATATTTTTGTCAACACTCATTTTTATAATTTCCGAATCTAAATTTTTTAATTCTCCCCTTTTAGCTAAATCTATTTTTGTTACTACCTCTATCATTGGGATGTAGGTTCTACTTTTACTCAAAACGTCAATAAATTCATCCACCGATTTTAATTTTTCTCCAATTTGAATAACTGCATTGCTCAACCCCAATTCTTCAGCTACTTCAATCATAGTGTCCTTAGAAAACGAATCAAAAGGATCAATAATTTGAATACCACCCTTATGGGTTTTGTGAATATAAACCTTGGGTATTCTTTTATTTAATTTCACTCCGCTATTTTCTAATTCTTGTTTAATTTTTTCTAACCACTTTATTCTTTTCACATCAGCCATTAGAACCACCATATTTGAAGCCCTAACCACCGACAAAATTTTTTTACCAAAACCCTTGCCTCCAGCTGCCCCTTCAATAATTCCCGGTAAATCCAAAATTTGGATTCTTACCCCTTTATATTCCATCATTCCTGGCACTACTCCCAAAGTAGTAAAATCGTAATTGCCAACCTTTGATTCAGCGTTAGTTACTGCGTTTAACAAGGTTGATTTACCCACACTTGGTAATCCAACTAGAACGACCGACGCATCACCTGAATGTTTGATGGCGTAACCAACCCCACCACCTCCACCCTTACTATTACCACTTTCTAATTCATCTCTCAATCTCGCTAACTTTGCCTTTAAGACACCATGATGATGTTCACTGCTCTTATCGTATGGCGTATCCCGGATTTCTTTCTCTACTCGGGATATTTTCATTTTAATAATTTCTTCTTTATTCATTTTGTTAGAATATGAGGATTATGTTTTTTTTACTATTAATATCATTGTTATTTTTCTATGGAAGACAACCTATTTTAGCATCTGACTTCAATTCTTTTGGCCTTCATCTTACTCAACCAAGTGACATAGATTCTGCTGCCAAAATCATCAACAGTAATGGTGGTGATTGGGGTTATGCCACAATCGTTATTCGAACTGATCAACTGGATGTCAATACTTGGCAAGGATTTTTTAATCAGTGTCGTAAACTTCACATTATTCCAATTATTCGTTTGGCTACTACCATGGAAAATGACCAATGGAAAAAACCTGAATATTCTGATATTGATAACCTCGCTATTTTTCTAAATTCCTTAAATTGGCCAGTGATTCCAAAATATATTATCCCTTTCAATGAAATTAACCACGCCAAAGAATGGGGCGGGGAAATAAATATTAAAGATTTTGTTGATAAATTTATATACACCTCGGAAAAATTTATAGCTCTGGACAAAAATTTTTTTATTCTTTCAACTCCACTTGACTTAGCTCCGCCAGACAAAATACCGATAACAAAATCCGCATCTCAAACTTACAGGGAAATTTATAACTATAATCCAAAATATTTTGATAGTTTCCACGGTCTCGCATCCCATTCATATCCAAACCAAGCTTTTATCGGTACTCCCAGCGACACCCACGCACATTCTATTAAAGGTTATCTTTGGGAACTAGATTTTATTAAAAAACTCGGAATTCAAAAAACTTATCCAGTTTTTATTACTGAAACTGGTTGGCCTCACCGTGAAGGCAAAGTAAAAAATAATCATTATTACAGCGTTAAAACTTCCGCAAAATTTCTTAAAGAAGCCCTTGGAATCTGGGAAAAGGAACCGCGAATTAAAGCAGTTACTCCATTCACATATAATTACAGTGAACCACCGTTTGATGTTTTTTCCTGGCTCCAGCCTGATGGTCAACTTTATCCAGAATATCAACAGATTGTTGACTTACCAAAAAAACAAAATCATCCCGAACAAATTACCAGTTGGCAAGTAACTGGTATTCGTTTACCCTTTTTCATCTTTACCGGCCACCTTCAAAACGGTAGTTTAAATTTAAAAAACAGTGGTCAATCTATTTGGGGTGAAACTAATTTCTGTATAAATAATCAAAGTTCCAACAACGTTGTCGCTGATCACCTGTGTACTCAAAAAATTTTTACCTATCCCGGACAAATTCAAAAATTTAATTTTTCTTTTACAGTCCAGTCTGCTTCAGACAATAGTTTTCTTCAGTGGCAAAATACTCCCCGTTACGAAATCACAGCCATAAATCCCAGCGCCACTCTTTATCACCCTAAAGATAATTTTTTTAATCGGATTTTTTCTTTCTTAAAAAATTAGTTTATTTGTTCCGACTACGCTCACAGTTCCATAGTCATTTCCATAAAACCTATATATAAATTAAAATCTTTTTTCCGATCTTAATACATAAACATAATACATTGTGGGCCCTGCGAGATTCGAACTCGCGACCAATCGCTTAAGAGGCGACTGCTCTACCGCTGAGCTAAGGACCCAAATTGTTAAGTACGCCCAGGGGGAATTGAACCCTCATCACTAGTTCCGAAGACTAGTACTCTATCCATTGAGCTATGGGCGCTTCACCTATGTATCCCCAGTTGGGATCGAACCAACGACCTTCTCCTTAGAAGGGAGACGCTCTATCCAACTGAGCTATGGGGACAAAGCACACTTATTTTAGCAAATTATTGATAAAATAGGCTGAAGCCGCTGTGGTGAAACCTGCCTGCCGGCAGGCGGGTTGGTATACACAGGCTTAATTTGCCGCTGTGGTGAAATTGGTATACACGTACGCTTTAGGAGCGTATGGAGCAATCCGTGGAGGTTCAAGTCCTCTCAGCGGCACATTTTTGCTACACTATTTTATGTGGATATTATTTTTTTTATTTTTTTGTCAGCCTCTTTTTGCCCAAAATTCCACACCAGATCTTTTTGACCAATATCGTAACGACTATTTATATCAGCGCGACCTCTATCAAAATAACCATCAAAAATACCTTTCTAAAAAAAATGCTTATAGTCAATACCAAACCGTTACTGCAGAAACAGAATTAATCACCGCCACCAAAGACACTTTGCTCTCGCAGAACTTAACTCTTAAAGCCTATCTCATGGCCCTAAGAATCACTATTCCCCAAAATCCCGAGCTACAAAACGAACTCCAAAAACAGGAAGATTGGCTAACATCGCAAGAATCGACCTTAAGAAATCTTTCAACCATTCAGGATTTAAAAATCTGGTCTGAAAATTTTCAAAAAAAATACGTTACCATACAAGTACAAATTTATACTTCTCTTTTAAATCAGAAAACAAATCATCTTCAAAAAACTCTTTTAAAACTTAAAAATCTCGCTCAAAATTCTGGAATCGACTGGAGTAGAAATTATCAAGATAAAGAAACACAATTTAATAATTTTATCGAACAAGCACAAGAGAAAACTAAAATTGCCCAATATGAAGATCGTTTCAATAATTTTTATCCTCAAGCTGTCGAACTTACAGAATCAGCAAAAAATATATTAAGTTCAATCCGCAATGACTTAAAGTCAACCCTAATTAAAAGTCAACCAAACTAAATGGACGAAAAAATATATCAAAACATTGACCATCCAAAGGATAATCCCGACTATATTCCCACCACTTCGGAAAAACCATTAACTAACAGCCAAACAAAAGATAAAATAAAATTAACTCCTAAAATAATACTTCTTCTGGTTTTAGCTTTCATCATTTTAAGTCTTTCAATTACCGCCCTAATTGTTACCCGCAATCGTCAACAAAACACCAATATCACACCCAATCCCACTCCCATCGTTCCAGTTCTCGATGATTCCACAAAATTAAACGACTCGCTTATTCCAACCCAATATCAAGATGCTTTTAATGAAATTAACCAAGATCTTGAATTTCAGCTAGATTTACCTGTACCTCAAATTGATACTAAAGTAGGACTCTAATTCTTTCGGGAAACATAAGACCCATTTTCGGTATTCACCAAAATTTCCTCACCTTTTTTAATGAACAGAGGTACCAGGATTTTTGCACCAGTATCTAAAGTGGCATTTTTCATTGCCGAAGTAGCCGTGTCTCCCTTAATTGAATTTTCCGCCTCTACCACTACACTAGTAATAGTCTTTGGTAAAGTAACTCCTACAGGTTTTTCCTCATAGAATTTAATTCTATAAAGGGAACCCTCTTTCAGATAGAACTTATCGTCACCGATAATTTCTACCGGAACTGCAAATTGTTCAAAGGTTCGGGGTTCAATAAAAACATAGTTACTACCATCAAAATATGAATATTCTGCTTCGTGAGTTTCCACCAGCACTTCCTCAACTTTTTCTCCCGATTTATAAGTATATTCATTAACCCTACCACTGTATAAATTCTTTAGTTTTGTACGATAAAAGGCTGAACCTTTTCCTGGCGAGACAAACGAAATATCCATAATCATGTGTGGTTCATCATGAAAAATTATATAAATACCTTTTTTAAATTGTGCAGTTGATATCATTCCCATAGGGGATATTGTAAATCTTCAATCTTCAATCTTCAATCTTCAATCGTCAATCTTCAAAAAAAATCCCCGAGCATGCTTTTAGAGGAGCCACCCAGGGATCTAAGTTACATTATATCAAACTAATACATGAATGTCAATATTAGCCTATCTATTCACTAGTTCAATTTCTTTCCACTTTCCAACTCGTCAATGAATTGCTGTACTCCTGTTGCCCAAGAGCCATCAGAATGTGGGCAATATTTTTTCATAATCAGCTCCGGGGTATTTAATCCTTTATCAAAATATTGTTTCTTCAAATAGGCAGCAAATGATTCCAACGCCAAATCATAGTTTTCAAATTTCAGAGTCCCTTGACTATGAATGCCATACCCCCAACAATTATGTGAATCTTCAGGTATTTTTTTACATAAATTTGATTCTTGCTGGGCAATGGCTACTATCCAATAGTAATCATATCCATAGAGTTCTGACAACTCGACTATTTTATTGGCATAGGGTAAAAGAGGGGATTTGTATTTCGCTAAATATTTTTCTACTAGCAATGGTCGAGCATCACTACTCAGTACCTCGCTTTGCATTTCTACCGTCTCAATTTCACTATTTTCCGCACTTATAGCCACCGTTTCTGACTCTAACGCTTCATTGCTTGCCAAAATCTTAATCGGTTTATCACCAAAAAACATACTACATTGAAACACCACAAAACCCCCCGCTATCAAAAACAACAGGCTAACAAAAAAATATCTGGAGTACTTTACTAAAGTCTTTTCCATCAATTACTTCTTCATGGTATCATAACCAAGCTTATGAATACAAATCATCAACTCACCAAAAACCCCGATAAATCTTTTGTTATTGAACTCACTTTAAAAAAAGAGGAGATAAAAAAAGAATATGATCACGTCTTGTCACACTTCCAAGCCGAATTTGAACAAAACGGCTTCCGTAAAGGAAAAGCTCCACTAGATGTCGTAGAAAAAAATGTTTCACCTCAGGCGGTAATCGAAGAGGTACTTAACCACTTGTTGCCTGAAAGTTATCAAAAAATTATCGAAGAAAATCAGCTTAAACCGATTGTCGAACCAAGTATAAAAATTAAGAATGAGAAATTATCAATGGACAGTGATTGGGAATTAAGTATCGAAAGTGCTGAATTACCCGACATAATTATTTCTCCCAAACTTTATGAAGAAGTTAAAAATATTAATGCCGACAAAAAGATCGAAGATAAAGACAAATTAAATAAAATTGTCGAAAACATAGACAAAAATGTTACCTTAAACTTGCCTCAAGTTATCCTTACCCATGACACCAATCGCCGCTTGAGTGAACTCATTTCCCAGCTCCAAAACGCGAATCTTACTTTGGATCAATATCTAAAAAACAAAAACATTGATATTTCTCAACTCCGAAAGGATACAGAAACCCAAATTAAAAAAGATTGGACTCTAAACTTAGCAATTAATCAAATAGCAATCGACAACAAAATCAACGTCGAAAAAGAAGATACCGAAAAATTATTTGAAAAAAATCCTGAGCTTAAACAGGACCCAAATTTGGTCATTTTTCTTTTAACACAGCAAAAAGTCCTTGAACACCTAAAAAAACTCTAACATTTGCTATAATATGCCATGGCAGGTGGAAAAACCAACATGGCCAAATTTGACCCAAAACAAGTTAATCTTTACAAGCAGAGCCAAGAGATTCTCAAGGATTCTCAAAGTGCCCCGGAGAAAAAATTTAGTCTAAGCGGGATTCTTGGCCTGAATCAAACCATTGAAATTAATTCCCAAGAACCTGACCAAACCCCAAAAATTAACTGGAGTCAAGAATTTTTATTAAGCAATACTGAAAAACAGATAACTGCAAAAAGAGATCAAGACCTATCTCAAGCCTTGGAGGAAATTCGGCAAGAAATCAAAAAATTAGTTTCATCTACCAATGATCTAGACAAAGAAATTGAAAACGTTGTTTTAGAAAATATTCCGGAAGTGTCTGAATATCAAATTAATTTTCTTACTCGAATAAAAAATTTTATTCTAAATTTCCGTCAAAATATAGATGAAGCTCAAAATTGGCTAGCCACATTTAACACCAAAAAGAAAAAACGTAATTATTATTGGTCTACCGCCAGAAATAAAAAACAAGGCGGTGAACAATATTTAACAAGTAGCGAACACAGCGCCTCTAGAAGTGTTAATTAATTTGTTATAATTCCTCATCGAGTCTATAGCTCAGTTGGTTTAGAGCGCTTCATTGACATTGAAGAGGTCAGAGGTTCAAGTCCTCTTAGACTCACTTATTTTTTAGTATTCTCAAACTTTCGGTTTCTCTAAATAAGGGATAGTTTTGTTCAATAATAGCCGCATCTTCCCGTTTCATATCCATACTGTTTTTTGGTTCTACAATATAGTCAAAATT
>JAGOPG010000034.1:0-3130 GCA_017992115.1 Candidatus Shapirobacteria bacterium
CCATCGGGATGAAGATATTGGTTGTCCTTGGCGGTATAACCACCAGCCAGTACTGATTGATGCATGATATCGATTAAGTGGTGGTGAATTGATTTTGCTTGAGATTGTGTAATTTTGTTGGCCGGGATAGTTGGTAGGATTTTTGCTAAAAAAAGAGCATCGTTGGCATAAATATTGCCAATGCCAGCAAAATATTTTTGGTCTAAAAGGGCAACTTTGACCGGACGGCGCGATTTTTGGAGCTGGGTAAAGACATATTGTGGAGTAAAGTTTTTGGCAAAAGCGTCACGACCTAGATTCGATTGGGCCTCAACCAACTCTGTCTGATTGAGTAATTTTATCCAACCAAACTTACGTTGATCGTTAAAATATAAAATCTCCCCTTTGGTTCCCCTCTTTGAGGAAGGAGGGGAAAAATAGAAGATGATTCTGGTAGATTTATTGGGAAGTTGTTTAAAAGCGTCTTTGGTGGGATGACCCATTAAAGTATCGCCATAAATAAATTGACCGGTCATTTTCAAGTGGACTAGTAAAATATAGCCATTGCTAAGGTAAATTGAGAGTTGTTTTCCTATTCGAGAAAATTTTATTATTTTTTGACCTTCGACAAGACGTGGATTACCAATAAAAGATTTTTTATTAAGAATTTCTATTTTTTGAATTCTTTTACCGGTAAGATAAGCTTCTAAAGATAACCTTACAACTTCTACTTCTGGCAGTTCGGGCATATCGTATTATATCTAAGTTAGATCGTCGATATCTATGGCGGTGATAGTTTTATTTTTAGCTAGATGATGTAAACCGACATTCATATCGGTAGTACTGTCCATAATGCTTGAAAAGGCATTGAGATAGGTTTGAGTTTGGGTGATATAGCCCATAATTAAGACAAGAGTAGAGAGATCTTTGTTGCCGCTATACACAGAAAGGGTTAAATATAACAGGCTAATAACGTAAAAAACAACTGAGGTATTTTGAAGAATAGACCATTCGTTAAAGGACCAGTGGGTAAGTCGGTGAAAATGACGGGTATAGGAAATTTGTTCAAGATCAAAATCCTTGGCTTCCTGGAGTTTGGCGTAATAAGCTTCGGTTTTTGAATTTTGAATATCTTTTAATTCAGAATAGCGCTGGGTGGTGTAAATATCGACGAAAAAGTAAGTAACAGAATAGGTAATAGTGATGATAAAAGAAGGAAAATCAATAAAAAATAAGATAACGGGAATAAAAAATAAAGAAACAATGGAATCGATGCCGGGTTGCTTAATAAGGTTAAGGGTGGTGGAAGCAGCATCAGAAAAGTTGCGGATAGCCTGAACAGTAGCATTGCGCTCAACTCTATTTTCAGATTTTAAATCTGATAAAAAATAGTTGTGGATGTCAAAACTAAGTCCATTAATTAATTCTTCTAATTTGGAAATAGATATAAGACGAAGATAATTATCAGCTAATCTGACTAGAAAAATGAGAAAAATGGTTAAAATAATTGTTTTTAGGGGTAGTTTTAATTCTAATTGACTGATAACCCGGGAATAAAGAAAAATGGTAATTAATGGTAAAACTGCAGAAATGAAACGAACCATTGTCCAAAAAAGGAGAGCAGAACGATCAGTAATGACCTTGAAGATAAATTTAAAAACCTTAGGGACAGAGCGGTACATTAATTCATTATATAGATTTTTGAAAAAATCACCCCCAACCCCCTCTTTGACGAAAGAGAGGGAATATCTTTAACGCAAAGAATTTAATTTTATGATAGGTTACAATAGCTTTATGGAAGGAAAAATTTTTGATTCTATAATAATCGGTTCTGGGCCAGCAGGATTAACGGCGGCAATTTATAATGCCCGATCTGGTTTAGAGGCAATAGTAATTGCAGGAGATATCCCGGGAGGCCAACTAACGATTACTACGAAGGTAGATAATTGGCCAGGTTTCCCAAATGGTATTGGGGGTTTAAAGTTGATGATGGATATTCAAGAACAGGTAAAAAATTGGGGAGTAGAAATAAAACAGGGTCGGGTGGAAAAAATTGAGAAAAAGAATGAACTTTTTGAAGTATCTCTCGATGGTGGAGAAATTTTAAATGCAAAAGCGGTCATAGTGGCTACGGGAGCGAAAACAAAATGGTTGGGGTTAGATAACGAAAAAGAATTGATAGGTAAGGGTGTTTGTTCCTGCGCTACCTGTGATGGAATGTTTTTTCGAGACAAAGAGGTTGCGGTAGTAGGAGGAGGAAACGTAGCCTGCAAAGATGTCGATTTTTTATCAAAATTAGCAAAAAAAGTATATTTGATTCACCGCCGAAATGAACTCCGGGCTACTTCTGTAGAAGCAAAATTAGTGATGGAAAATAAAGCTGTTGAAAAAATATGGGACAGCGTGGTGACGGAAATAATTGGTAAAGAAAAATTGGAAGCGTTGAGAATAAAAAATGTTATTAGTGGTGAAGAAAAAATTTTACCTGTAAATGGGTTATTTGTGGCCATCGGGCGAGAACCAGCAACTGGTTTTGTTAAAGACATGGTGGAATTAAATGAATATGGATATATTGTTGTGGGGAAGGATGCAATTTATAAAACAATGACCTCTATGCCGGGAATTTTTGCGGCCGGAGATTGCATGGATGATTTTTATCGACAAGCGATTGTGGCAGCAGGGGCAGGTGCAAGGGCGGGGATTGACGTGGAGAAGTGGTTGAGCAATAGAAAAAAATAGAGACAAGAAACTAGATACTAGAAACGAGTGACTTAATTTTAGAAATAAAATTTTTAGTGGAAAAACTTGAGGCATTGTGGACACAATCATTTGGTTTTATTTTTGATTTTTTTAATTTTTTGATGGCGGTGGCACAGGATTCCGGAGTAAGTTTGCTGAAAAGAATACCTGTTTTACCGTCAATTACTGTTTCCCGAATACCCCCACTATTGTAACCAATTACAGGACAACCATAAGATTGGGCCTCAACAGATACCATACCAAAGTCTTCATTGTCAGAACAAAAGAGATAGGCCTTAGCCTCCGAAAATAATTTAGACTTTTCTTCTTGAGTGATTTCACCTAAAAACTCGATGTAGGACCCAGCCTTCGCTGAAGCTCCGGCGGGTAAACCAGCTATTTTTTTTAATTC
>JAGOPG010000034.1:3230-4366 GCA_017992115.1 Candidatus Shapirobacteria bacterium
TTTTACGTAAAGCATTGGGGAAATAAGCACCAGTAGCGGAAGTAATGATTAGGTCATAAGAGGAGAAGTTGAAAGATTTAAAAGCTAACGGAGAAAGTAAACGAAGAGGAGAAATAATCTTAGAAGCAAAAGGGATGTATTTGAAAAAAGATTGGTGAACTCTATTCCCCCATTTTTTTTCGAGACGGGAACGATGGGGACCAAAAAATTTAGGGCAATAAAGGGTGGTGTAAATATCAGCATCGGGAAAAATATCAGAAAGAGTTTCAAAAACCGCTTCGGCACCACCAAATTCTTTAAGATAATCCTGAACTAAAGCGATACGCATTGGCTTATGATAGCAAAGACTAAAATAAAGAGGTTTGATTGGGATTAAATCCCCCGGTCCTACGGACCGCCCCCTTTGAGGAAGTGGGGCTATTATTTAATTTTTTTTTGAGACGAGAAGAGAGAGATTTAAAATTGTATTCTTCAAAAAGGGACAAAAGACCGAGAAATTTATCCTGGTTGAGAAGGGCAGTTTTAAATTTAAATTTTAGGGGGATATTACAAACAATAGTGGCTAATTTTTTGGAAAGATAGGCATTGTCGCGATCATTTTCTAATTTTTCCCGAACAATAGGTTTAATTTGGGGCAAATTTTGATAAATATTATCAAGATTCTGATATTTTTCCAAAAGGTTGATAGCAGTTTTGGGACCAATACCGGCGACACCGGGATAGTTGTCAGACATATCCCCCATTAAGGCTTTTAGGTCGATTACTTGTTTTGGAGTCACACCTAAACGTTCTTTAACACCTGATTCATCATAAATTTTGCTCTCGGAGATACCCCGAATGGGAACAAAAAGGGTGGTTTTGGAATCAACTAATTGCATTAAATCTTTGTCACCGGTGATAATTGTTATTTTTTTAAAAAAATCTTTTTTGGTCTTTTTATTTTTGAGACGAGAGGCCCGACAAGACAGGGTGCCAATGAGATCATCGGCTTCATAGCCACCCATAGAAATAGAGGGAATACCAACAGAAGTTAGGGTTTCAGGTATAAGCGGTAATTGAGAAACAAGTGCACGATCGGCAGGGGCACGCTTGGCACGGTAACCAAGAAATTCTTCGTTTCTAAAATTTGGTCCGGG
>JAGOPG010000009.1 GCA_017992115.1 Candidatus Shapirobacteria bacterium
CAAATAAATCAAAAATTCCGGTTCTTGAACTCCGTCATATAGTCAAAACATACACTACCGGAACAACCACCTTCAACGCCCTTGATGATGTTTCCCTTTGTATTTATCGTGGTGAATTCGTTTCTATTACCGGTCCGAGTGGTTCTGGAAAATCAACCTTGATGCATATCGTCGGACTTCTCGACAATCCAAGTTATGGTCAAGTTTTTCTTGAAGGACAGGATATTTCTCATTTTAATGAAGAAGAATTAGCTAAAACCCGAAATGTTACCTTAGGTTTTGTTTTTCAACAATTCAACCTACTCGCCAAAACTTCTTCTCTTGAAAATGTTACCTTACCCCTGCTTTATTCTGATGTCCCCAAAAAATTACGAAATCAACTGGGTATTGAAATGCTCAAAAAGGTCAGTCTTGAAAATAAAATGGCCAATACCCCCGCTCAACTTTCCGGAGGTCAACAACAACGTGTTGCCATTGCCCGAGCTCTAATTAATGACCCCAAAATTATTTTAGCTGACGAACCCACAGGTAATCTTGATTCCAAATCCGGAAAAGAAATAATTGAATTGTTCCACAAACTCCACCGAGAGGGTAGAACTATAATTTTGGTTACCCACGATATGGATTTAGCCAAACAAGCTCAAAGAATGATTATTATTAGAGACGGCCACGTCATCAACCAAAAATGTTAAAACCATCTTTTGAAGATTTAATAAAAAGTAGTCTTCGTTCAGTTTTAAAAAATAAAAGCCGAACTATTCTTACTTCTCTTGGAGTAATTATCGGAGTTACTTCAGTAATTTTATTAACCTCAATTGGTAATGGTTTAAAAAAATATGTTAATGAACAGTTTGAATCTCTTGGAAGTAACGCTGTTTATATTAGTCCTGGAAAAATATTTAATGATAAAGGTAGCTTTGACAGAAGTAGTGCCAGTTCTATCTTGAGTGTTTCTTTTACTCAAAAAGACGTCAACAATCTCAAAAAAAATCTCCGCTCCAGTACTATCCTGCCTGTAACCTCAACCGCGGCTGAAGTTAAGTCTAGTAACGCTAAAAAAAATACTAGCGTCATCGGTACCACATATCTTTATGGACCCAGCAACAATACTTCTCCTTCAAATGGTAATGGACGCTGGTTTACCAAAGAAGAAGAGGACAAAAACAGTCCTGTGACTGTTTTAGGCGCCAATATTGCCAAAGAACTTTTTCCAAACAGTACAGCTCTTGGCAAAAAAATTATTATTAAAAGTAAAAACTTCAAAGTTATTGGAGTCATTGATAAAAAAGGTTCTTCTTTTGGCGGTCCCAGCCCTGATGATTATATATATGTTCCCATGCCACTAGCTTTTGAAATCACCGGCAACGAAAATGTACAAGAAATAATAGTCAAGGTTGCTGATAAGACTAAAATCGAAGATACAAAAAAAGAAATAGAAACAATTTTATTGAAAAAGTATGAAAAGGATGATTTTTCTGTTTTTGACTCAGCTCAACTCTTAACCTCTATTAATGCCATCATCAGCACCCTGACCATTGCTCTCACTGGTATTGCCGCCATTTCTTTGGTTGTGGGCGGCATTGGCATTATGAATATTATGTTGGTTACCGTTTCCGAACGTACCCGGGAAATTGGATTACGTAAAGCCATCGGCGCTTATCCTCGAGCCATTCTTCTTCAATTTCTTTTTGAGGCAGTGATTTTATCAGGTATTGGCGGTATAATCGGCATAATTTTAGGTTATATTGGTACCTTAACCATCAATAAATTTTTCCCGGCAGTGATCACCCCAGGCTCGGTTATTCTTGCTTTCGGTGTTTCTTTTTTAGTTGGAATCATTTTTGGTGTTACTCCCGCTAAACGCGCCAGCCAACTTTCTCCTATTGATGCCCTTCGCTACGAATAAAATCTTTGCTAATATTATTCTAGTGAATCGCGAATTTAAAAAACAATTACCTCCGCTTCTGGCTATTTTCATACTCACTACCGTCTTCTGGATTTTCCATAAAGTCGCTTGGTACCAATTCATTTTTTTATATTTTGGTTTATATTTGGGGTCAATTTTTTTGGAATTAGATCATCTTATTTATTGGTTTTACCTTCATCCTGAGCTAGAAGAAAGTCGTTTAGCTAAAGCCGCCTGGAAGAAGGGGGATTTCAAATCACTTTTAAAATTACTCGAATCTACTCGCCATAAACACACCAGTTTAATTTTTCATCATTATTTTTTCCAAATCATTCTAATTCCTATTTCTTTTTTTGTTTTTACCTCTAGTTCCAATATCTTTATCAAAGCCTTTACTCTAGCCCTTAATCTACATCTTCTTACAAAAGTGTATTTTGGTTACAAAGAAGATCCCGAACTTCTCAAATCTTGGCTTTTTGCCCGAGAAAAAAAACAACTACCCAACAGTTACATTAAATATTATCTTTATATCTTCCTATTTTTCAATTTAATTTTTATACTTTTAATTATTCTCTCCCGATGAGCGATATTATTACCCCTCAACTAATAAAACAAGCAAAAGTGTATCTTTCGCCTTCTCAGGACGCCTTAATAAACGATGTGGTAACCGTTCTCAATTTAATTAAGAATAACCATATAAATGATTATTCTTTTTTAGTTGCCCCAGTTTCCAAAGCCTATGAAGGTTATTTAAAAGATTTCTTCTTAAAAACCAACATCATCGACAATTACAGCTACCAAAGCGACCGTTTTCGGGTAGGTAAAACTCTTAATCCCTCTTTACGTTATAAACGTTTTTCAATTTATCAAAAATTGGCCAATATGGGGCCAAAAGGGGAGGAGTTAGCGGAAAAATTGTGGACCGCCTGGAAATATGGTCGTAATGAAATATTTCACTACTTTCCAAATAAATTAAAATATCTTACCCGCCAGGAAGCTGAGGACAGAATAAAACTACTTTTGGATGCTATTATCCTTTCCGGACGTTTTTACAACGATTATCTCAACGATATTTTGTTATAATCTTTTTCATGTCAAAAACAAAAGTTGTCCTTGATCAGAATTTATGTATTGGATGTAACACTTGTCCTCTAATTGACCCCGATACCTTTGAAATAGATCAATCCATTTACAAAGCCAAAATAAAAAAACAACCGGAAATTATCACAGAAATTGTGAAAACAGCCGTTTCTTCTTGTCCGGTTGGTGCTATTTCTATAGTTGAAGAAGAGTAATCAATATGTTTTAATTTCTAATATGGCAAAAGTAAAAAAAATTATAGAAACAAAATCTTTCGTTAAAATTCCCACCCCTTTAGCTGCAATTTTAGGAATGTTGTTATTAATCACCTCTTTTTATTCAGGCTATTCTTGGAAAAGAAACCGAAGTTCGACCGTTGCTTCCAATTCTCAGGTTTCTGTATTTGCCTCCGAAAAATCAGATAGGCCTGAACTAAAATTTTTTGTTATGAGTTTTTGCCCTTACGGTAACCAAGCTGAAGATGCTCTCCGGCCAATTTATGATTTACTTAAAGATAAGGCTGATTTTACCCCTCAGTACATTTTCAACAAAATTGATAATTTAGCAAGTTATTGTAAAACCAGTAATGGCGACTCAAGTCAGTGTGCTGCTTATGTTCAAAATGGCTACTTTACCAGTGAATCGCAGTGTCAACAGACAATTGCCGATAGTATCAAAAAATGTAACGATCAAAGCAATTACATCAAGGCTGACAATGGAGCCATGTATTCCTCTCTCCATGGGCGCATCGAAGCCAATCAAGACGTTCGTGAAATCTGTGCTTGGAAATTGTCAGAAGATAAAAAGCAATGGTGGGATTTCATCGATAATGTCAATAAAAATTGTACGTCCCAAAACGCCGACACCTGTTGGGAAACCCAAGCAAAATCTGCTGGTTTAGACACCGCCAAAATAACCGAATGTTTCAATAATGAAGCTATCGATCTCATTGAAAAAGAAATGGTGGCCACCACTAAATACAACGTCAGTGGTTCACCAACTCTCTTGATAAACGAAGTACCCTTTCCCCCAGAAACTGCATACACCCAAGATGGAAAAGGAGTTCTTAAGATCGGTAATAAAACTGCCACTCAAGATCGTTTCCGAGCTCCGAACGTCATTAAAGAAGCCGTTTGCGCCTCATTTAATAAAGCTCCCTCAGAATGTAAAGAAGAACTTCCTGATCTTAGCGGTCAGGCCGCTCCAGCTGGAGGTTGCTAAGCGTAAATTTAAATTATAAAATCCCCCTATGTTTGGGGGATTTTTTATTTACACAGATTTCGAAATACGATTTGTTTTTGTAGAGACGTTGGAAATAGTGTAGAGACGTTGGAAATAGTGTAGAGACGTTGGAAATAGTGTAGAGACGCGATTAATCGCGTCTCTACAGGGTGTTATTTTGTAGAGACGTGCCACTGACGCCTCTCTACGTATTTTCTTAACATCTCTATAAAATAAAAATATTAAAATCAAAAAATCCCATCCAATAGAGGTTATAATAACCTCTATGAAACTTAATTCTCATCAATTACGAAAAAGCGGGGTAGGGGAGTCACAAAAAAAACAAAAGCTTATTAAGCGCAACCCCCTCGTCCTAGTTCTCGACAACGTTCTCGATACCTACAACATCGGCTCTTTTTTCCGCTTGGCCGACGCTCTCGGTGCCCAAAAAATATACCTCTGCGGTCCAGTAGTAACCCCTCCAAACTTAAAAATTCATCGAGCCTCTATTGGTACTTGGAAATGGATTGAATGGGAACATTTTGACAATACTATCGATTGTATAAAACAATTAAAAAAAGAAAAATATCAACTAATTGCCTGTGAACAGGGTAAAAATACAGTAGATTATCTAAAAGCCAAATATTCTTTTCCCTTGGCTATCATTGCCGGTAGTGAGTCAAAAGGTATTTCTAAAACTATTCTAAAAATGTGTGATCAAACCATTGAAATTCCCATGTATGGCATCAATATTTCCCTAAACGTGCTTCTTGCTACCGCCATCATCGGTTTTCAGGCCTTATCTCATCTTAAAAAATAGCCTTAAGACAGGCCTTTTTTAAAGCTTTTTTTGACATATTTTGATATAGTTTTTATTAAAAATAGTCCCTATCTTTAGGCTAAATTTGCTACTTGTAAAGCTAATTTATTCTGCTAGAATGAAATTATCTCAATAATTCGGTAATTTATCGGATGAGAAAAATATTATGACTGATTCACAAAAATATACATCTGAACAAATTGTCGTCCTTGAGGGTCTTGAACCTGTCCGTAAACGTCCGGCTATGTATATCGGATCTACCGATATTAGTGGGCTACACCATTGTCTAACCGAAATTATCGACAATTCAATTGACGAAGCCTTGGCGGGATTTGCTAAAAACGTTTGGATTATTGTTCATCCTGACAATTCTGTTACCGTCGCCGACGATGGACGGGGTATCCCGGTCGATATTATGCCAAAATACAAACGTCCGGCAGTTGAGGTGATTATGACTACTCTCCACTCTGGGGGAAAATTCGAAGGAGCTGCTTACAAAGTATCTGGTGGTCTTCACGGCGTCGGAGCTGCTTGCGTTAATGCATTATCAAATGATTTTCAAATTGAAGTTCGTCGTGATAATAAAATTTATTACGTAGAATTTAACCGCGGAAAAATTAAACAAAAACTGACTGAAATTCCTGAATCCAAAATCGCTAAAATTAGAGAACTAATTCCCGCTGACACCACCGGTACTACCACCACCTTTACCCCAGATACAGAAATTTTTAAAGAAACCATTGAATTCGACAATAAAACCATCATCAAATCACTTAAAGATAGAGCCTATCTTACCAGTAAAATTTATTTTCATTACTACGATGAGCGTATCAATAGCGAACATCACTACTATTTCGAAGGTGGTATCCTTTCTCTTTTACGAGAATTAAACAAAAACAAAACTGTCATTCATGAACCTATTTACATTCACGGCCAATCCGATGGAGTAGACGTAGAAGTGGCTCTGCAATACAACGATTCTTTCCAAGAAAATACACCTTCTTACGTCAATATTATCAATACCCACGAAGGTGGTTCCCACCTGACTGGATTTAAAATTGCTTTAACAAAATCAATCAAGGATTATGCCGAAAGAAAAGAATTAATCAAAAATAAAGACGACACCATCAATGGTGATGATGTCCGTGAAGGACTTACAGCCGCTCTTTCCATTAAAATGGGTAGTAAGGATCTCCAATTTGAAGGTCAAACCAAAGGTAAATTAGGTAACTCTGAAGTTCAACCCATTGTTGCTAAAATCGTCCGCGAACAATTAGACACCTATTTTGAAGAACATCCTGACACCGCCAAAGCCATTGTTGGTAAAGCACTTTTAACCATCCAAATTAGAAAAGCCGCCAAAGCTGCTAAAGACGCTATTATGCGTAAGGGTGTTTTTGATTCTATGGGTTTACCCGGAAAACTGGCTGATTGTCAAAGTAAAAATCCCGAAGAATGTGAAATCTATGTAGTTGAAGGTGATTCAGCTGGTGGTTCTGCCAAGCAGGGAAGAGACCGTAAATTTCAAGCCATTCTTCCCCTTTGGGGTAAGGCTCTCAACACTGAAGGCATGCGTTTAGATAAAGTAGTCAGTTCCGATAAGCTTAAAGATTTGATTATTGCCTTAGGTATGGGAATAGGTGATACCTTTAATCTGGAAAAATTACGTTATCATCGGATAATTCTTATGTCTGACGCTGATGTTGATGGTTCCCACATCGCCACTCTTCTTCTAACTTTTATTTTCCGCCATCTTCCCGGTTTAATTGAAAATAATCATGTATATTTGGCTATGCCTCCTCTGTATCGAATCAAACAAGGTAAAAATTTCCAATACGTATATTCTGATGAAGAAAAAGAACGTTATCTTAGTACTTTAGATTTAAGCAAAAACTATGACATTCAACGCTACAAAGGTTTAGGTGAAATGAATCCCGAACAGCTTTGGGAAACAACTATGGACCCCCAAAAACGAAAATTAAAGCGTATTTCAATCGAAGACGCTATCGCAGCCGATGAAACCTTCAGGACTCTTATGGGTGATGAAGTTCCTCCACGTAAAAAATTTATTGTTACCCATGCTCACATGGCAAATCTTGATATATAAATATGACCGAAAATATCACTAAAAATAATATTGGCACCGTCATCGACGTTGACATTGTCCCGGAAATGGAAAAATCCTATTTGGATTATGCCATGTCAGTTATTGTTCAAAGAGCCTTGCCTGATGTCCGTGATGGTCTTAAACCTGTACACCGACGTATTTTGTACGCCATGGACCAAATGGGATTAGGTCCTGGAGGTAGATTTACTAAATCCGCCAAGGTTGTTGGTGAAGTCCTTGGTAAATATCATCCTCATGGTGATATGGCCGTCTATGGCTCTTTGGTTCGCTTGGCTCAAAATTTTTCTCTTCGGTATCCTCTAATCAATGGTCAAGGAAATTTTGGTTCCATTGATGGAGATCCACCAGCTGCTATGCGTTATACCGAGGTTAAAATGAGCAAAATTGCTCCGGAAATGATTATCGATATCGACAAAGAAACCGTCAATATGAATGATAATTTTGACACCACTCTAAAAGAACCTGAAATTCTACCTGCCAGAATCCCTAATCTACTTCTCAATGGAGCCGATGGTATCGCCGTGGGCATGGCCACTCGTATTCCTCCTCACAATTTAAAGGAGCTTTGCGATGGTTTGGATTATAT
The DNA here is from genome assembly GCA_017992115.1 of Candidatus Shapirobacteria bacterium. Classification (GTDB taxonomy): domain Bacteria; phylum Patescibacteriota; class Microgenomatia; order UBA12405; family UBA12405; genus UBA12158. The sequence goes on from JAGOPG010000009.1 coordinate 7,742, forward strand.
TCTGTCTCAGGCTACTTTAGAAAAAATTGAAACTCCCCTTGAAATTCAACCTCTTAAAAGATCCCTAACTACCCAAGAAATAGTTCTCCAACCGGTAAAAGATTTGGAAAGACTTTCCTTCAATATTGAAACCACTGCTACCATTGAAGAACTTAGTAAATATGTAACCGGACCTGATTTTCCCACCGCAGGAGAAATTTACGGAAAAAGTGGAATTTTGGAAATGTACAATACCGGTCGAGGAAAATTTATTCTTCGCGGTAAAACATCTATTGAAGAAACAAAAACTGGTAAAGTGCGGATTATCATCACTGAAATTCCATATCAAGTCAATAAATCAGAGATGATTCAGAAAATTGCCCAATTAGTATCCGACAAGAAAATTCTTGGTATTTCCGACCTTCGCGATGAATCTGATCGTCACGGTATTCGGGTAGTTGTGGAAATTAAAAAGAATGGTAAACCCAAAGCTGTCTTAAACAAGCTCTTCAAATACACCTCTCTTCAATCTTCCTATTCAGCCAATCTTTTGGCTTTGGTAAATGGTATTCCCCAGACTCTAAATCTTCGACAAATCCTTGTACTTTTCCTTCGTCATCGAGAGGTTATTGTTCGTCGTCGCTCTATCTATGATCTTAAAACAGCTTATATGCGAAACCATCTTCTCGAGGGTTTCCGTAAAGCCCTGGATATCATCGACGAAGTCATCAAAACTATTCGTGGTACAAAAGTTGACGAGGATCCAAAAGGAAAATTAATGGAAAAGTTCGGATTTACTGACCTACAAGCTCAAGCAATTTTGGATATGCAACTCCGACGTCTTTCTGGACTGGAACGTCAAAAGATTGATGAAGAATATAAGCTAATCCAGGAAACCATTAAAAATCTAACAGAAATTATCACTTTACCCGAAAAAATGATTTCTGTACTTAAAAATGAAAACAAAGAAATTTCCGAAAAATACAGTGATCTTCGCAAAACCAAAATTTACGTTAAAAATCTTGAAAACTTTAGCGATGAAGATTTAATTCCAAATGAAGCCACCCTCATTACTCTAACTCGCGGTGGTTATATAAAACGCGTTGCTTTAGAAACCTATCGAACTCAAAACCGCGGTGGCAAGGGCGTCGTTGGCATGACTACCAAAAGTGAAGACGAAGTTGAAAACATGCTTTTTGTTGATACTCACGACGATCTTTTAATCTTTACCAACAAGGGACGTTGTTTCCGTATTAAAGTATGGGATATCAATGAAAGTAGTCGCCAATCAAAAGGTCAAGCTGTTATCAATCTCATAAACATTATCCAAGGAGAAACCGTACAAGCAGTTTTACCCATTAGTAAGGGCAATACTGCCAAATATGTTCTCCTGGCTACCAAAAAAGGCATCATTAAAAAAACAGCCATCGAAAAATTTAAGAATGTCCGCCAGTCGGGGTTAGCCGCTATTAAACTTGACTCTCACGATGAACTCATCTGGGCAAAATTAACTTCAGGCAATGACCAGATTTTCCTTACTACCCACGGCGGTAAATGTATTCGTTTTAACGAAACCGATTCCCGACCCATGGGACGACACACCCGTGGAGTTCGTGGTATTAATTTAAAAGAAAATGACTATTTGGTGGGAATCGGAATTGTACCTCAAAGTGTTTCTGCTATTAAAGAAGAAAAGACTAATAAAAATTTCTTCCGCCATTTATTGGTCATTACCGAAAATGGAATTGGTAAAAGATCCGATGTTTATCTCTACCCTCTTCAAAAACGAGGCGGTGTTGGAGTAAAAGTTGCAAATCTTTCCGAAAAAAGTGGTAATTTAGCTGCTACGGCCGTCGTTACCGAAAATGATGATCAAGTTCTTTTTGTCAGCCGAAAAGCGGTTACCATTAAATTACCTCTTAAAAATATCCCCAAATTATCACGTAATACCAAAGGGGTAATCTTAATGCGACTTAATGCTGACGATAGAGTCTGCAGTATGACAGTCCTACCTAAAAAAGAAATAGACGCTACCAAAACAGAAAAATAATCTATTTTTTAGTAATCTTTATCACGAATAGAGTAGGGGAGTGTAGTCGAAATAATATAGGATATTACTATATCAAAATTATAGGATAGTAATATAATATTTAAACAAATTAGCAGAAAGTATTTATATCTGCTAACATACATCGGATTTTTAAAATATACGTAAATTACGGCAAAATTATCTATTCAACAGAGTAGGGGAGTCGTTAAAAAATTTTTTTATACTCTCTCTTCAAATATGCCGTAATTATAGGCCTACTCTTTATTTCCTGAGTGAAATTTCTCATGTATTTCTTTTAATCTAGCATCAGTAACATGAGTGTAAATTTGAGTGGTGGCAATATTTTTATGTCCTAAAATTTCTTGCACTGATCTAATATCGGCTCCAGCCCTTAGCAAGTCAGTTGCCATCGAATGTCGAATAGTATGAGGAGTCGCAGCCACCGGTAATTTTGCCAGCCTCACATAATGTTTTACCATCCTTTCTATTGATCTGGCCGAAAGGCGCATCTTATCATTTTCAACGATCACTTCTTGTTTGCCACCATACCTTATAAACAAAGCCTCATTGTGATCTGTTCGACTTTTCAAGTATCTATCCATATACACTGCAGCTCTAGTGCTGATAAAGACGACCCTGGCTTTACCACCTTTACCAATTACACCAAATTCACGTGTCTTTAGATTAATTTGTTCTCTATTTAGTCTTACCAACTCAGATACTCGCAAACCGGTTGAAAATAATAGTTCCAAAATAGCCCTATCCCGTAAACCAACTTTAGTGGATAATAAGGGCTGATTTAATAATCTTTTCATCTGATCACTTGTTAAAAATTTCAATGAATGATCTTTGTTCCTTGGTACTTCTATTTTTTCAGGTTGCATCACTTCATAATCATTTCTAATTAGCCACTTTAAAAACGACCTCAAGGCAATCACATAGTAACCCTGTGTAGCTATTTTCATCTGTCCATTAGTTCCAGGCAATCTCGATAAATATAATCGAAAGTTTCTGACTATGTCTGGAGTAATATCGGATACCATTGGCTTGTTATTCCCTTGTGCTTCAAAAAAAACCTCCAATACATATAGGTAATGCTCATAATTTCTGATGGTTAACTTAGAGCAATTCTTTTCTATCTCCAAGTGTTCTAAAAAACGCCTAATGGCCGTGTTTAAATCCAAATTCATAGTTAATCCTAACACAAAAAAAATAAAAACGTTCGTTTACGGGCCTCTGGTGAAGTCACGTATATTTTATGCCTAACTATACGCATTTTATAACAGGGGAGTAACATAAACAGTATTAAGCCTGAAAAAAAACTTAGGGACCCAAGCCATGGTAGAGGAATTCAACCCTTAATTAAAAGTATTAGCAATATTTTTATAAAAAAATAAATAAATATTAATTGAAGATTGCAAATTGTTTTTAGGCCACTTCCCCATCCTATTTTTTTAGAAGTAGTCGTAAAAGATACATTGTGCGACATAATAAAATCTGTTCCCCCTTTCAAAGGGGAGAACATCTATTATTCAAAAAATATTTAATACTTTATCTGATTTATTTACATCTATACAACATAGTTTGCACCTCTTCCCCAAAGGGCCACTTCCATACCGAAAAGTGATATAGTTAACCATTCAGATAGTTTTCCACATAGACTATATCATTCTATATCATTTCCCTATCCTATAATGTCCTATAATAATTGTGAAAATTATAGGATATACCGTGAAAATCCTCCCCTACTTCCCTACTTCGCCACCTAAGGGGATTTTTTGTCGTCTGAAGATTGAAAATTGTTAATTGAAGATTATTTTTTTAACCCCAATTTGTCGTTAAAATTGCCGCTAAGATAGCTGCCAATCCGATGTATATAAAATTTAGAACAACTCCTTTAAACAACCTATCACGAATTTCTGCCTGTATTAAGCCACTAATTACATATATAACTGAAACTAAATAAACTGATCCTTTAAAAATACCTACCGGCCAAAAAGATAAAACAACTGACAGCTCCGCCAGGATTACAGATGGTACTATGATGTAAGGCCATCTCCCCTTTTCTTTTCCATCATCAGGCAATTCTATAGCCACGTTCCAATAATGATTAGCAAATATAACTATTCCAAAAATAAATGTAATCAACATGTTTGCCCAAAAAGGCAATTTGAAAGAAAGCATCGAATCAAATAGAAAAAAACTGGCAAGTAATGTCAACATTACACTTACTGTATAAGCTGCTCTATAAAGAGGAACCGTCCTAAACCCAATTGCTACCAAAAAAACATTTTTTACTAAGAACATAATATACAAAATTATGCCAAAGAATAGGCTCAATATAATAGTATAAAATGTGTTAGCTGGTATTAGTGTCGCAAACAGACCAAAACCTAAAGTCCATATTGACGGTAATAAAACAGTCATTATTTTCGTCTCCACACTGCCTTCAAAAATAATCCCTAAGCCAAACCAAAAAATGAATATCACTGTTCCCAATAACAACAATAAACCATAATAACTTGATTCCACTGGTAACGCCAAGTAAAAGTAAAAAGAAACTACCCCAATTACTGAAGAAATAAAAAAACGTAACCTTTTAGACATAATCAAAAGCCGCAAAAACATTAACTATATCATCGTTTTCTTCCAATTCTTCAATTAGGTCTAATATATTTCCCACCTCTGTCTCATTTCTTAAATTTACTGGAGATTTACTTTTGTATACCAAAGCAGCACTTTCAATCTTTATCCCCTTATCCTCCAAATATTTTTTTATTTTGTTCAATTCTTCTACTCGGGTAATTACTTCTTTTTCGGCCACATCCATCACTCCTAAATCAATTAATTCCAACTCTTGTTCTTCAGTCATTTTTTCTTCCAGCACTATCTCCCCCACCCTATCAAATAAAAAGGCTACACTACCGTTTTCACCTAAATTACCATTATAATTTCTCAACATTAATTTTACCTCGCTCAATATTCTATTTTTATTATCCGTCTCAAACTCTATCAACATGGGAATTCCATAGGGGCCATAGGCCTCCATCAATCCTGAACTTAAATTATTTTTCCTTGATTCAAATCGACTCAGTAGACGATCAATGTTTTCTTTTGGCATATTGACCGCTCGGGATTTTTCTATGGCTGCCTTTAAGACTACATTTGAATCTGGGTTAGTATTGCCTCCTCCTTCACGTATCGCCGTCAGAATATCCTTGGCTGCTTTAGTAAAAGCTTCACTCCTTTTTTTATCCTGAGCTCCCTTTCTGTTTTTTATATTTGCCCATTTAGAATGTCCTGACATAGTTATTATATTTTATCATCGCTGGATAGTCTTTTCCCAAACTAACCACCAATTCCTCAGTTCCTAAACTTGTTAAACTCAAGCGTGAACAACTAAAAAATTCCCCCAAAAAATCAGCATAATCTTCCACATCACTCGCCTGGCTAGTACTTATCTCACAATTCTCTTTAGTGGTAGTATTTTCTACCCCAACCACATTTACTCCCTGCCAATTCAATCTATCTGCCACAAACGATCCCAATCCGTTTTCTCCGCTACCGTTTAAAACTGTAGCTTTTATTTCTTTGTCTATTATACTGCTTAAAGCCATATCCCTGGGTAAAACTTCATCTAATTTTTCTTTTTCTAAAATAAGGCTTTTGCTGATAACTTCCGTTTTGTACAACCAATTCCCTTGTTCTAAAATGAAACGAACCCAATTAACCGGACCCATGGCTGACCATAAAGACCAATTTTTCCATTTATCTACATCCTCAATTATTATTATCTTTTCCGGATATATCCCTAAATTATAAAAAAACATTTTTTTAATCCCTTCCTCACTCTCGCCACCTTCATATATTTTTTTTACCCTATCCGCTCCGTACCATCCCCTACCCTCAGGAAACCACACTTCAACCCCCTTATTCAATTTAACCAAATTAATCATTTCTCTCTCTGGTGATACCGACAAGGCCCCAATACCTTCAGGCGACACTAATCCAAAAACCCTGTCCCCTCCCACAAAATTCACTTTAACTAAGAAATATAACAACACAATTATTACCAATAATAAGATTACTTTCTTCATAATTGCTCTAGTATTTTATTCAAATTATCCGGTAACTCAATTTCAAAACTATATTTGTCAAATGCCAATTTCTTGGCCACTAAAAAAGGACTTTTCAACCCCATTAATTCATGGCCTCTATATGTTTCATCTCCAACCAATGGCCACCCTAAATAACTAAAATGGACTCTAATCTGATGGGTTCTCCCGCTTTTTAAATCCACCTCAACCAAACTATAATATTTATCTTTAAAAAAATATTTCTTTATTACTCTAAAATGAGTTTCTGCTTTTTTGCCATCTTCTCTTACAGCAAAACGACCAAACTTATATCTTGAACGGCCAATTGGTACTTTAATTTCTCCCTTTTCGGGTAGTTCCCCTTCAATCAAAGCCCAATATATTTTTTTTATTTGTCTATTTTTAAATAATTTAAGCAATTTTTCCCTGTATTTGCTATTTTTAGCCACCACCATCAAACCTTGCGTTCCCTTATCCAAGCGGTGCACTATTCCTTCTCTTGGTAATCCGTTATCGCCATATTTTTCTCTTAACCAGTCTTCTATTGTCCCCATTTCATATTCTTTACCTTCTTTGGTACAAGTTACTCCGGCTCTTTTGTCAAGAATCAAAAAATCATTGTTTTCGAAAATTACTTTTGCCTTTTCTTCCATATAAAATATATTACCTGAATAATACCTATAAATATAAGATAATCATTAATATTATTATAAATATTAGTAAATGGTATACGCCAGTAGTCAATTACTGCTCCTTCAATCACTCTTTCTAAAAAATTAAATAATCCTCCCAAAAATATCAATAACCATCCCCAGGCTTTTTTATCGTGCCACCACAAATAAATACTCATTCCCAAAAAAAATAACTGAACAAATAAAATCCCCGGGATATTTATACCAAAACTTATTCCTCTATTCGTCATTCCCCACTTTCTTTAGCACAGTCAATACATAGAGTACTTTCCGGTTTAACCGCCAGTCTATCAGTGTCTATCATTTTGCCACAACGTTCACACACCCCATATTTTCCAATTCTCAACCGGCTCAATGCCTTTCTAATCTGAATAATTTGCTTATGAATGAAATTTACCTTAACCGTATTCTCAAAATGATCAATTTGTTCATCCAGGTCCTCTTCAGGACCATTACTATCTCTCTCTGGGTGAAAAAAAGGATCATTTGATTTTAGCTCTTTTTCACTTTTTTTCAGATGAAGAATCTTCTTCTCTAAAAATTCTTCTACCCCCTTAGTTACCTTACTTGGAAAACTTATCATAACCAAGCATAAACAATCCACCCACAAAAATCAAACTACTGACTGCCCACAAACTTTTATTTAAAATACCAAATATTAGGCAAAAACAAATCATATACCAAAAGAACATAAATCCTTTTCTTCCACTTTTAAACCATAAAAAAGACCTGTATTTCCGCCTTACTGGTAATGTAAGAAGCATCGACACGACTAAAGACGAAATCAAACGCCAATCCTTCACAGTTATGGAAACTATAAACACCAAAAATCCTAGACTGATTAAGTTATCTTCTAAGAAAGGCCATATTTTCCACTCTTTATCCTTAGAAATCAAAACCGCAAAAGCCATCCAAACACCAACTGCTGCCCACAAATTAATTTCATTAATTTTCCAAAATTCTAACCAAGGTGCCACTGAATTCCATTCTCCAAAATGACTGAGACCATAACCAATTCTTCCCCCAATAAAAAACAACATCAAAGCCACCCAGGAAAAAGCTACAACTTCCTCCTCTTTATAGCTTTCCCTCATCGTCCGCCAACTAATATAAAGATATCCAAAAATAGCTAAAATCAATAATAACCAAAGCATGATATATTTTACTACACAATTTGTTATACTTACCCATAAATTGCCGATGTGGCGGAACTGGTAGACGCGCACGACTCAAAATCGTGTGATGGCAACATCATGTGGGTTCAATTCCCACCTTCGGCACTCTCTCTAATTCTTTTTCTCAATATCAAAAAAACTTACCTGTTTACCGTTGAAATATAGATTAAATTGCCCTGTAGGCCCATTACGATGTTTTTCAATTGAGCAGCTAACCACCTCCCTAACATCTTCATCCTCTCGATGCAAAAACATCACCACATCAGCATCCTGTTCAATACTACCGGACTCACGCAAATCCGATAATCTAGGTTTACCTCCGCGTGATTCCATTTGTCGATTTAGTTGTGCAGCTGCCAATACGGGTATTTTCAACTCTCTGGCTAAATTCTTTAATCCTTGCGAAATTTCTGATACTTCCTGCACCCGATTATCGCGAGAATATCCATGCATTAATTGTAAGTAATCAACAATAATAAATTTTATTCCCTTGTCCGATTGTAGACGTCTAGCCTTTGTCCTCAATTCTGTTACCGTCAAACCCGGAGTGTCATCAATATAAAGTGGTGCTTCCGCCAAAACACCCATAGCTTCCGATAAAGAAGCAAAATCATCATCAGACAATTGTCCTGTTTTTAACTTCCAAGCGTCTATCAAACCTTGTCTCACTAATAATCTATCAACCAACTCTTCTTTACTCATTTCTAAAGAAAAGATACACACGGGTACCTTTTCTTCTACTGCCACATGTCGGGCAATATTCAATGCAAAAGCAGTTTTTCCGATTCCCGGTCGTGCCGCCAATATCAATAAATTACTGTCCTGCATTCCCGCCAAGCTCATATCCATTTGTTTGAATCCTGTCGCCAAACCCCTAAGTCCACTCCCTCTTTTCTGCAATTCATCTAATCGGTCAAAAGAGGCTGTCAAGACTTCTCTTAATGAAGAGGGTACTGATTTCAAATGCTTTTGCGACAAAGCATAAACTTCTTGTTCTGCCATATCCAACAATTCATCCGCAGGAATCGATTCATCAAATGCTTTTTCAGAAATTCTACCTGCAGCTGATATTAATTCTCTTTTGGCAGACAGTGCCTTTATAATCTTGCCATAACTTTCAACATTTGCAGAAGTAGGCACCTCGCTTGCCAATTTCGATAAAAAAGCCTTACCCCCAATCTTTTTAAGTAATTTTTTTTCTTTTAGTTTTCCAGCCACAGTGACAATATCAATCGGACTCCTTTCCTCATATAGCCTCATCATTGTTTCATATATCGAAGCCAAGTTTGGATTGTAAAAATGTTCTGCTCTTAAGAACTCTGACACTGCCAAAATGGCGTCATTATCAATCAAAATTGACCCCAAAACACTTAATTCAGCTTCTTCAAAAGAAGGTGGTAATTTTATGCTTGTGTCTTTAATAACACCACCTCCACTCCTTCTGGTAGATTATCTTTTTCTACCTTGAGAGAATCAACAAATATTGCTTCCTCTTTATCATACTCATCCAAAAATTTTTTAAATTCAGCTTCACGTGCCTCAAAATCTACCGGAATTACATAATTCGCAGCCGACTTTTTGGTCATTTCTATACTTTTATCATTAATTGAGTTTAATAGAACATCGGCCTCTTCTAATTTTTCCTTTTTCTTTTCACTCAATTCTCCTTCTTCTCTCCCCAAAAATAAAATCTTTACTCCGTCGACATTAATCACATACATACCAACCAGTCCCATAATCTCAATTCCTCCGATTTCATATTCTCCAGCCCCTGATATTATTACTTTCTCTCCCTCTTCTCCTAACTTAATGAAATTATTTTCTTTGTCAGTAAAAATTATTATCCTAGCGTAATAATTTTTATCCTCAAGATTGGATTTTTTTGGATTTAACCAAACACTTTCTTTTTTACCTTTTATAAAAATTTTGTTATTTCCAAAGTATTTAATTTCCATAGCTTATGATAACATTAGAAAGCCCTATGATTAAGACTTTAATTCTCACCATCATTTTTGGCCTCATCGTTGGCCTAGGTTTAGGTGGTACTGTTTTCTATCTCAGACAGACACAAAAAAGCAATCAAAGTCCATCAACAATAATTCCCACTCTTGCCCCTGAAAACAATTCTGAAAATGACCTAAAGCCCTCCCCTTCTCCAGCTAATACAGACACCAAGATAACAATTACTTCTCATCAAAACTATGACATAGTCACCACTAGTAAAATTACCCTCAAAGGCTCTACTACTCTCGCCGACAGTGTCATAATTATCAGTACTCCAGTGAATGTCTATCAAGGTACCACCGACAAAGATGGTAATTTTTCCCAAAGCATTGATCTTGAATCCGGCTACAACCATCTCACTATCAGTGTTATTAATTCCAATAATCAAGAAAATCATATTAATTATTATTTAACCTATTCAACCGCCAAAATAGAATGAAATATTTTATTTTCATTTTCATCTTTATAACTTATATAAACTTATCTTTCCCCTTCTCCTCTCGGGCTCAAACTGCTGTTCCTTCAAAATCATTGGATGAAAATATAGAAAACCTCCGCGAAAATATCCAAGAAAAAGTAAAAGAAAAACTTTCCGAAATAACTGATAACGAAAAACCCCACCCAAAAAAAGCCTATGTCGGTACAATTACTGACATTAATGAAACTGAACTCAAAATAAAAAACGGCGAGAATAATTATGAATTCACTATTGCCGAAGATGCTACCTTTGCCAATCTCAAATTAGCAAAAATCAAACTTTCTGATTTAAAAATTGGTCAAAATGTTTTAGTCCTCTCCCTCAACAAAGATACCTTGATTTATGCCAAACGTATCATTCAGGTAGACCCGGAAAAACTTGAAAACAAGCGTTTAACAATCTCGGGTACAATCGCTGATATCTCCACCACCGATTCAGTTTTTACATTTATTCCTGCGAATAATGGGGGTAAAGAAATGCAGATGAAATATAGTGACAAAACTGAAATCCGTTCTCGGGAAAATAAAGTGATCAAATTTTCCGACCTCAAAAAGGGCCAAAAAATCATTTCCGTTTGTAATCAAGCCCAAAACCAATCCTATTCTACCCTACGTTTAATTTCCCTCTAATTGGGAAAATTGATATAATTCCCATGTCCCAATAAGGGCAAATATACCTGGTGGGATTAGCTCAATTGGTTAGAGCGTCTGCCTGTGGAGCAGAAGGTTGCCGGTTCAAGTCCGGTATCTCACCCTCATGAATAAAATAAAGTATCAAACCGTTAAAGGCATGCGGGATTTTTATCCCGAGAATTGGGCCGATATTGAATATTTAAAAAACATTTTTCTTGATACTGGTAGAATTTTTGGGTATCAAGAATACGAGTCCCCTATTGTTGAAAACATTACTCTATATTTGGAAAAAAGTAGTCAAGAACTGGTTGAAAAACAAAGTTTTATCGTCAACGATCGTAATAATGAAAAATTGATTCTTCGGCCTGAACTTACCCCTTCTCTAGCCAGAATGATTGTCGCCAAAGAAAACGAACTCAATTTCCCTCTTCGCTGGCAATCATGGGGTCGCTTTTGGCGTTATGAAAAACCTCAACGTGGCCGAGGACGTGAATTTTTCCAATGGAACATCGACCTTATCGGCATTGATTCCTCCCAAGCTGATGCTGAAATCCTTCAAATTGCCGCTCTTTCCCTCAAAAATCTCGGCCTCAACCAAAACGAGTTTCAGATTCGACTCAACGACCGCGAAGCTTTGCTTCAACTATTTCAACAGCAACTTCAACTAAGCATTAATCAGTCGAAACTCCTGCTCCGAGCTTTAGATAAAATTGATAAAATCGAACCAAAAACCTATCAATCTTGGTTATTTGAGCTTGGTTTTACTCAAATACAAATAGATAATTTTCTAAAACTTATTGACAACCCTCCAGAAGATTTTTCCCCTAGACTCAAACAAATTTTAACTTTTATTCCCAAAAATTTGCGCAATTTTTTTACGATTGATCTTAAAATCGTCCGCGGACTTGATTACTATACTAACTTGGTTTTCGAAGCATGGGCCACCAAATCCACACTTAAACGAGCTCTTTTTGGTGGAGGTCGCTACAACAACCTAACCCAGCAAGTAGGTGGTCAAAAAACTCTACCCGGGGTCGGCTTTGCCATTGGCGACATGGCCATTTTTGAAATCCTCAAAGATCTAAATAAAATTCCTGACATAAATCCCAATCCTAGTAAAATTTTTATCTCTACCTTTTCCGCAGATAATTATATTGAAGCACAAAACCTTGCTAATTTCCTCCGTAAAAATAAAATCAATTCTATTCTCAATCCTGACCCCAATTTAAAACTTAGCCAGCAATTTAAATATGCATCCAAAAATAACTTTATCTACGTAGCCGTCTTAGGACCCGAAGAAATTAAAAAGAAAATAATTACTTTAAAAAATCTTCAAAGCGGAGAACAAAAATCATTTACTCAAGACGATTTATTGACCATTTTGTGCTAAAATAAGACCTATGAAATCATCTATTCATCCTACATATTATTCTGATAGCCAAGTCACTTGCGCCTGTGGCAACAAATTCACTACCGGTTCAACCCTAAAAAAAATCGAAGTTGAAGTTTGCAGTCAATGCCACCCTTTCTTTACTGGCCAGCAAAAATTTGTCGACATTAAGGG
>JAGOPG010000035.1 GCA_017992115.1 Candidatus Shapirobacteria bacterium
ATATTGGCACAATGAAATAATTCCTTTATACTGGATGTATGAGTCAAATGATTGGGGTCGATGTGGGCCTCAAAAGTATTAAAGTCGTTTACTTGGATAAGAATCAAGATAAATATTCTTTGCTAGGGATTGGAGAAGTGGCTAGTCCAAATATGGAATGGGTAAACGGAGATACTTCAGCAAAAAATTTGGATGAAGTAGCCAAGGCAATAAAAAATTTACTAAAAGATTTAAAAATAAATACAAAAAAAGTTGCCACAGCTCTACCAGAGCATGAAACTATTTCCCGATTAGTGCAATTGCCTCCTCTCAAAGAAAATGAAATTAAAGATGCTCTGCGCTTTGAGGCAGAGACCTTTGTCCCCTACCCTCTGGAAAAGGTGTCAATTGATTATGAAATCATAAATGAAGATGAGGCTGGCAGATTGAGCGTGTTGGCAATTGCCGCCAAAAATGATTTGATTGCTAATTATGTCAAAATTTTTAAAGAGTCCGGGTTAGAATTGACGGCTATTGAATCACCGGCGATTTCCGGAAAAAGATTGTTGGGACAAATGGGAGTATCGATGGAGTCAACAATATCTGTTGATATCGGTGAAAAATTTTCTAATATTGTTGCTTTTAAAAAAGGAAATATTTATTTTTCCCGATCGATGCCGGTGGGAGGTGAGTCTTTGACCCGAGCGATTTCGGTGAATTTAGGTTTGGATATGGCCAGTGCGGAAGAATATAAAAAGGCCTATGGTATCAGGGAAATGGAACTTGAGGGGAAAATAAAAAATGCAATTATGCCGGTGTTTAATAGTATGGCAGAAGAGATTCGGAAGGCGATGGTGATGTTTAGTGAAGACGGCGAGAAACATATAAATTTGTTAATTTTATCCGGAGGTGGTTCGAAAATGCCAGGAATTGCCGAAGAATTAGCTAGAATTTTAGGAGTAGAAGTGCAAGTAATTCAACCTTTTTTGAAGGTGGATAGTAGTAAAATTGTGTCTCCGATTGACTTAACATCGGATGGTTATAGGTTTTCTACGGCAGTTGGCTTGGCTATGAGGGAAGCACTATGAAAACTGGTGACAGTTCTAATCTAAATTTATTGCCTAACCAAGCTAAATTTCAGCTTGAGCGGATGCAATTAAAGGCCAAAATCAGAAAAATAATTATAATTGTTGTGATAACTTGGTTAAGTGTTGGTTTAATTACCTTGGCCTTGAATATGGCAGTGGATTCGGTTTTTAAGTCTGAGGATAGAAAGTATCAACAAAGTTTGACGACTCTGCGGTCTATGGACAAAGAAATTACTTTGAGCCAGCTAATCAAATACCGAATAAAGGTATTGGGAGAGGTATTATCTGAACGCTATGAATATTCAACTGCTTTTGAGAATATTAATAACTTATTTTCACCTCAGGCTAGTTTAGATAAATTTAATATGGATGAACATAGAAATTATACAATTGAAATTTCGGTAAAAGACGAGGATACACTAAATTTTGTTGAAGATAAGGTGAAAAGAATTAATAATGGCGAAGTGGAGGGAGTAAAAAAGGTAAATATGAAAAAAGCTGTGGTTGATGGTGAATTATGGAAAGTTAATATGGAGGTAATCATCAAATGAAATTTACCTTACCCGACAAATTGTTTGGCAAAGATAGCCGTTTAATTTTGTTATGGTTGGAACCTTTGGCTGTGGGTTTAGTGGTAATAATGAGTTTTTTGGGTCTAATTTTACCTAAATTTCAATTAGTTATGGAAAAGAATGATCAGATAAAGGAAATAAAAATAAAAACCAAGGAAGTAAACGATAAGATTGCGTATTTAATGACAATGGATGAAGAGGTAATTAAAGAGCAATCTGACAAGTTGAGTCAAGGTTTACTGCCACAAAGAAGCGCCTATTTATTATTGGGAGTGTCGAGACAGGTAGCTGATCAACTGGGTTTTTATATTGATGATTTTGTGATTAGCATGATGGGAGATGTTACTGATTTAGAAGGAGAAGCAAAGAGTGTGAAAAGCCGATTTGATAAATTGCCAATCAATATTACGATGATAGGTCCAAAAGATAAATATTTAAGTCTGGTTAAATCTTTAGAAAGAACTTTGCCTATAATTTCAATAAACTCGGTGGATATGACTTCGGTGGCTGGGGATAGCGGATCGGCAAAGGTGCAATTAAACATGTCGGCTTATTATTTGCCGGAAATGAACAAACCTAATATTGATAAATTAAATATTGCCGATTTAACTCCTAATAAAAAAGAATTGGAATTAATGTCTCAGATTGAAGAATATCAAAGTTTGGATGTGGAGAAAATTGAACAAGGAAAAACTTTTACCAAATACGAGAGAAGTGATCCCTTTTTTACTCCTTAATTTGAAGTAGATAGCGAGTGGAAGGATAAGTGAGGTTGAGAAGAGTGCGGATAGATTTGATAATTTTACCTTCTTTTCCGATGATTTGACCAATAATTTCAGGGGGAGCGATTACATTTAGGATTAAAATACCATTGTCTTCAATCGTTTCAAGGGAAACAGCATCAGCATCGCTGACAATGGCTTTAATTAAATATTCGGCAGTACTTTTGATGTCATTCATTTTTAGTTTCTTCTTTAACTTCTTCTTTAACTTCCTCTTTTGCGGTCTCAGTATCTATTTTGGGTTTTTTTTCAGTAGCGGTGGTGGTTTGTTTTTTCTTTTTTCGGGGGTATTTGTCGGGATTGAGCAGTTTATCAACACCGGTGGTCAATTGAGCGCCATTTTTAAGCCATTTTTCGAGAGCGACCTTATCTATTTGTAAAGTTTTAGTTTGAGGGGTATAAAAACCAATTTGGGCAACTACCTTGCCGTTGTGTTTACTTCTAAGGGGGGCAATGACAATACGGTAACTTCGTTGATGAATTTTACCTCTGGGTTGTAATTTTACTTTTAGCATGGGTGTAATTATACAATAAGTTCGGTAGCTTTGGTAGCAGCATCTTCTTCGGCTTTTTGTTTTGAGTTGCCTCCACCAGTGGCAATAAGTTTGTCACCGATGAATACGGCTACTTGAAATATTTTTTGATGGTCCGGACCACTTTCAGAAAGGGTTTTATAAGTAGGGGTAATTCCCCTCTTGGATTGAGCGATTTCTTGGAATACACTTTTTGGATCTTTATAGACTTCTTTTCTGGACAATTCCAGTAAACTTTCAAAAAGAAAACGGTCTAAAAAACGATTTGAGGCTTTGATTCCACTATCAAGATATATGGCTCCTAATAAACTTTCGAATGTATCGGCTAATAATGACTGATTATCTCGACCACCATGGGCTTCTTCTCCATGACTGAGTTTAATGTGTTCTCCAAGATTAAATTTACGGCTAACTTCGGCTAAATTTTGAGTACAAACTAAAAGGCTTCTGAGATTGGTAAGTTGTCCTTCGTGGTATTGAGGGAAAAGAGTATAAAGTTTTTCGGAACTCCACAGTTCCAGAACGGCATCACCTAAAAATTCTAAGCGTTCGTTGCTTTCTTTGAGAGTTCTGTTTTCATTTAAGTAAGAACGATGAGTTAGAGCCAATTCCAATAATTTTTCATTTTTAAATTTGAAATGGAGTTTATTTTCGAGAGGGGTGTTCATGTTCAGTTAATATTTTACCTAAGACGGCATTAATAAAAGCAGAGGAGGAGGTATCACAATACTCCTTGGCGATTTCTATGGCCTCATCGATGATGACTTTTGGTGGAATGTCTGGTTTATTTTCCAATTCCCATGCTGCTAAACGAAGAATGGCCAATTCTACTTTATTGACTTGGTCTAGAGGCCATTTAGGAGCGGCTGAGGCAATGAGGTTGTCTATTTTTGGTAAGGCATTTATGATAGGCTGATTTTCTTTTTCTTGAGATTGGCCACTTATGGACCATGCGTAGAGGTCTTGAACCAGGCGGATACGTTTTTGGTGGCGGGGATCAAATTTGCTTTTCACTGATTGCAGTTTTTACAGACAAAACCGGTCATTTTTGGCTGTCCACAATTTTTGCAAATAACGGTGGCAGCTAATTTAGGGGCTTTGATGGAGGCGCGGCGACGTCCTTGACGACGGCTAGAGGGCCAATGTTTAGGTAATGCGGTCATAGAGGGTATTATACAATCTTC
>JAGOPG010000036.1 GCA_017992115.1 Candidatus Shapirobacteria bacterium
AACTCTTAATTGATAAATCAGCAGGAATCAACTCAATTTTTATTTTTTATGTTATGGCAAGATTATACCGTGATTACTTATCATTACAATGATTTTCAAACATCCGGAAAATAAAAATGGCGGTGTGCTTTCGAAAAAATTCGAACAGATTTCGCCCAAAATTTGTAGGGCGGGCGGAATTCCCCCCAGACCCCCCTTCCGCCCGCCCGCAGAAGCGACCCTTTCGGATTGGACGATTTCAAGTTTTTCGTTCTGCTTTTAGCGGAACTCTGGGCTTCGCCCAGTTTGGCGGCAAATTCTTTTTAAATACTTTCTTCAATAATTTTAACTGATTTTTCCCTTAATATAGCCTTCCTCTCGATAATATCCTGAATTTCGCTAGTTATTTTTTTTATTTCATTTTTATTACTACTTATTGGCAACACAATTTCTCTTAACCGATTTCCTATCGTAGATATTGTTGCCTGAACAAATGTCTTTGAATCTATTTGTTTTCTAACAATTTTACTATTTAAAAGGTAAAACAAATAATATGGATTAATGAAATTAGTATCTATCACCCTTATTTTTCTAACATGACTCTGAATAATGATTTTCATGTCAAGTTTAGTGATCATGGCAGTACGTCCGATTAAGAAGGTACCATCATTTACAAACAAAATATCTTTTTGTTGAACATCCTGAGACACTTTATATTCTTGATATACGTCGTCAGAAACAGCCTTAATGGGGTCAGACTTTATTTCCCAATTTACAATATCGCTTGTTCTAACAAAAGGTACTTCACCTGTGCCGTAAAACTGAGATCCAATTTCATTTCCTCGTCTAACTTGCAAAACGCCTTTATCGATTAATTCGCCTATGGAAACAAGGTCATACTTACCGCTATTTTTAAGTGTTTCGAGTTCTTTGCGAATTTCTGGGTTGTAATATTCGGGAATAAAAATATGGTCATTTAAATCCTTGTAGTCGATCGAAAAGCCCAAATGGCTTCCTGCTTTTTCCCCCTTGTTGTTATGTGATATAAAATTTTTAGATATAGATGGCAAATCATCATCTAAAATATTTTTACCCTTTGAGTCTATTTTATAGATCGGCTTTCCGTTTTTATTGTGGCCGATACTGTATGCAATGGCCATAAAAATTGATTTTGGCCGTTTAGTGGTTTTTTCCAAAAACAATACACTTGTTTTCGTATGAGTACTTGGCTGGAAAGTCTCTTGAGATAAACTCACAACACCTATAATTGATGCTACGCTAGATATATATTCCCAAATATATTTATCCGAAGGGTTACCAAAAATCCCTTCTGGCAAAACTATTCCCATTCTGCCCCCTTCTCGTAAGAGTTGCAGACATCTTTCTATAAACAACACTTGGGGTGGTTGCTTATCAAGTAGTTGATTAGTGATTGACCATTTCTCTCCATTTTCCCACCTATGGCCAAGGTTATATTGATCAAGTAATTCTTCCCCAACAACTGGAATTTTAGAGCCGAATGGCGGATTTGTTAAAACAACATCAAATTCACCTAGTTTAATATTTGTTTGAGTATCTTTTCCCCATTTTGTTGGAGATTCTAAACTGTTTTCGCAATGAATATGACAATCTTGGTCCCCAATTAATGAAAGATAAATTTTAGCAATTTTTGCTAAAAAAGAATCTTTATCAATACCGGCAATTTGAAAATCATTTTTTTTATTTGCCAACAGAAATCTAATCGTGTAAGCCAAAAAACCACCACTTCCGCAAGCAGGATCGATAATTTTCTCTCCGTTTTTTGGTTGGAGTACATCAATCATCATTTGCACTACATTTCTGGGTGTAAAAAATTGACCTTCACCACCTCGAAATGAAGTTCCAATAAGCTCCTCAAAAGCATCACCGATTACATCTCTATCTGCACTTAAAACGGAATAATCTTCTAATTTTGATACTATAAAGGAAAGTTGTTCAGCCTGAATTTCGAGTTTTTCATTTTTTTCAAAGATATCAGAATAATCTTTTTTAACCTTTTCGAATAATAAACTTATGCGTTCTTTAAATGAACCGAGGTCTTCATCCGGGCGATTCGAAAATTCTGTTTGACCCTTACTATTCTTCTCATCATATATTTTGCAAAATAATAGCCGCATAATGTTCTGGGCAATTTTTTCATCCCTAGTGATCCCCGTAACATTACCAGCAAAATAATCTCTTATTTCTCTAAATATCAACTTAAGGTTGTTGATTGGTTTTAAATCAGCAACCTTGATAAATCTTTTTGGCTTATTTTTTTCAGAAAATTCAAATAAATTCAATTTTTGCATAGTAAATTAATTACATCTATTATGTGCCCTAACCACAAATTCCATAAAATCCAACGTTTCATCCAGCGAGTGATCAGTCATTGAAACATTACACCACCTATGGCCGTATCTTACATTACTTGCATTGTGTTTGATTTCATTTTCCAGCAAAGGATTAACATGCATGACTTGAATACTAGAGTCGTCGCCCTCCTCTTTTTTAGATGATCGCCAAGCGGGCTGCCAAGTCGTGCCTCTAATAGCGGAACGAAACCTTTCAAGATCTTGAGATATATTTAATCTACATACAGGACATTTAATAATGTCATCCCTTTCTGTTGGGAAGAACCCGCTTGGCAATTCAATAGTTCGGTCAATATTTTGATTTTGTAAAATTTCTTTCACCTCATTATAGAGTGTTTCAAAATTGGCACCATATAAATCAACAGCTAAAGCAATACCAAGGACGGCATAAGTTTCTACTGAATCAGCCCAATTGCATGCCTCAAGAGCCGGAATAGCACACGAATTTTGTGTCCATAGAGTATCCGACCAGTGTTTTAGGCGGTTAATATGGGGGAACCAATGTTCGGGCAAAGCAACAAATCTTTCTTTAATTTCATGAACCCTATCTGATGGATACTTTATTTCTCTACCATTACTATCTTTAATCACAAAAACCAAAACTTGTGCGTCATCATCTCCTTCTATTTCAATTCTTTCTATTTTTTTCGCAAATTCAGGTTTATTTTCAGCAACAACGAGAGGGTGCCACCTTAAGTTCCTATTAGAAAAAGGGGCTTTACCTTGCCTACCTCTTGTACATACTGCATCTCTTTGCAGTTTTCCACCCCCAAGGCCCAAGCCACTATCTCTTGTGTAACTTATTTTTCCGTATTCTTTTTTAAACTCTTTTTTAAAATCATCGTTTGGAATACGGTTATAAATAACTTCTGAAATGGAATTACAAAGTTCAATAACCTTTGTGTCCATATCTGTTAAAAAACTTGCACTTATTGTTCTTCCTGTAGCCATATTTTTATTTCATTAAATTATCAATTGTAACGCCGAGACCGCTGGCGATTTTCATGACAGTTTGAATACTTGGTTTAGTAATAACATTACTTTCGATTTTGGTAAGCGTTGTATAGGGAAGATCGGATTTTCTCGCCAATTCGTCCTGCGTTAAACCCTGCTTATTTCTAAGCTGTTTTATCTTATCCCCAATGGTTTCATTATTATTTTGACTTTTCATAGTTTCCTAAGTATGATAGTATTAGTATGGGTGCTTATTTAACCCTTCATAAATATGATAACAAATAAAATGAAAACAGTCCAATTAAAAATGAGGGAAGCCCGCTTTTGGCCCAAAATGAAGTTCGAGCCGATATTTTTTCAGGTTCTTTGGCAGTTTTTCAATCCGAAAGGGTCGCTTCTGCGGGCGGGCGGAAGGGGGGTCTGGGGG
>JAGOPG010000037.1:0-2283 GCA_017992115.1 Candidatus Shapirobacteria bacterium
GTAGAGGGGCAGAAAATTATTTTTGATGGAAGTTTGGAAAAGGATGTGAGATTTGGAGTGGAGATGAGCCGATGAAAAATTTTATAAAAGTCGTGGAAGACTTTGAGTGTGAAAATTGTGGGGAAAGAGTGGTGGGAGATGGTTATACGGACCACTGCCCAAAATGTTTATGGGGAAAACATGTAGATGAAATTGTTCCCGGGGATAGACAGTCTTCGTGTAAAAAACTGATGAAACCGATAGGTATAATTTATAAGAATGGGAAATTTAAAATCCACTACAAATGTAGTGGTTGTAGCCATGAATTTTGGGTGAGGGAGGGAGAAGAGGATGACAGGGAAAAATTGTTGGAATTGATGCGTGGTATAATTTAAAACGATGTTCAAAAAGATTAAAAAGAAGATTTTGCCACAAAAAAAAGATAAAGGAGAGGACAAAAAGATTCCTCAGGAAATTTTGGATAAATTACCTCCGGGAATGAAAATAAAAAGGATTGAAATAGGTCCAGGAAATTTGATCCGCTGGGCTTTGTCTTTGCTGTTGATGTATATGGCAGTGTCAACACTGATTTCATTTTTGGTGGGAGATTCGGTAAAAAAAGTACCTATTTCTGAATTGGTAACTGCGGTTAAGGAGGATAAGGTTGAAGAAGTAACGGTAATGGATAATGAAATTTTAGCCAAATTAAAAAATAATAATCAAACTTTAGTGTCGTCAAAAGAAAACGATATTTCGATGACAGAAATATTTCAAAAAGAGGGGGTGGATATTTCTAAAATTAAATTTAATGTAGAGAATAGAAGTGGCTGGAAGGCAGTGGGAGAAATCTTCACTTTATTGTTGAGTGTAGGTTTGCCAATATTGTTTTTATTGTGGATGTTTAACCGACAAGGAAATGCCCAGGGCGGAGGAATATTTGGTATAGGTAAATCTACAGCTAAGTTATTTATAAAGGGTAAGCAGAGTACTAAATTTAAGGATGTGGCTGGGGTTGAAGAGGCAAAAATGGACCTAGAAGAAGTAGTTGATTTTTTAAAACATCCAGAAAAATATCAAAAAATGGGAGCGAGAGCGCCGAGAGGTGTATTGTTGGTGGGGCCAGCCGGAGTGGGAAAAACTCTTTTGGCAAAAGCAGTGGCGGGAGAGGCAAATGTGCCGTTTTATTCAATGGCGGGAAGCGAATTTATGGAGATGCTTGTTGGTGTAGGAGCCTCAAGGGTGAGGGATTTGTTTGGAACGGCAAAAAAAGCGGGGAAAGCAATTATTTTTATTGACGAAATTGATGCTATTGGTCGAATGCGAGGAGGTTTTGATGGAGGGCATGGCGAAAGGGAACAAACATTAAACCAAATTTTGGTGGAAATGGACGGTTTTGAGACCAACAGCGCCGTAGTAGTGTTGGCGGCAACCAATAGGGGTGATTTGTTGGACCCGGCATTGTTGCGTCCGGGACGTTTTGATAGAAGGGTTGTATTGGAAATGCCCGATTTGGAAGCAAGAGAAGAAATAATTAAAATTCACGCCAAGGGTAAACCATTTGAAAGGGCGGTTAACTGGAAAAATGTGGCCAAAAGAACGGTAGGATTTTCGGGGGCAGATATTGAAAATATGCTTAATGAAGCGGCTATAAAAGCGGCTAGAGAAAATAAGGAAAAAATTAGCGCGGCCGACATCGATGAGGCGGCCCTGAAAGTAAAATTGGGATCAGAAAAAAAGAGAATACAGAGTGAAGAGGATAAAAAAATGACGGCTTATCATGAGGCTGGACACGCAATTGTAAATTATGTAGAAGAATTGGATCCGGTGCATCGAATTTCGATTGTTTCACGGGGAATGGCACTAGGATTTACCCTAATCCCTCCGGAAAAAGACAGGATTCATGAAACAAGGTCGCGACTAATTAAACAAATGGCAATGGCCATGGGGGGAAGAGCGGCAGAAGAATTGGTTTTTAATGATACTACAACCGGAGCTAGCAGTGATATAAACCATGCTACAAATATTGCCAGAAGCATGGTGGAGGATTGGGGAATGTCAGACTTGGGTCCAATTAATTGGGGGACTCAATATGATGCTACGGATATGGATAGGGCGTGGATGGAACCCAGTAAAATTTCATCAGGAATGCAAACGAAAATTGATGAAGAAATTAAAAAATTAGTGGAAAATTCTATGGATGAAGCGAGAAAAATATTAAGGGAAAATAGAAAAAAACTGGATGAATTGGCAGAAGTGTTGGTAAAGAAGGAAAGTATTGACATGAAAGAGTTTGAAGAAGTGATG
>JAGOPG010000037.1:2383-3696 GCA_017992115.1 Candidatus Shapirobacteria bacterium
AGGGAGCCGAGGTAAACAGGTTCGACACCGGAAAGTGCAAGTGAACCTGCGCCAAGATTTTTGGCTTGAGAATAGGGTGTATCGGAGGTATAGTTGATGATTCCTAATTCAAAAGGGGCAGAATTTAGATCAACAAGTGTTTTTTGGGGGGTGCGGGTATCATAAGTGGCTTCGGTGACGGCAGAAAGATAAGGGCCACTTTCCATTTCAATAACAGTGAGATCATTTTGAGAGTATTTTCTTAAAAGGGAATCGTTTTCTAAAAATGTACCCAAGACACTAACTGATTTCTGGTTGGTGAGGATGGAACCTTGTCGGTTGTTGAAAGGAAAAAAAGTGTTAAAAACATTTTTAAAAATATATGAGTTTTGGGATTGTTCGTCGAAAACCAGACGGGGAATTTGAATGTCACCTATTTCGGAATTGAGAACAGCGGCCTTGCCGAGGATATAGACACCCACAACATGGTTAATATTTTCTAAAAATTTACTGAGAATATGATAGGCAGCAAAACCAAGAGGATAATCGATATTGAAAATTATGGCCTGACTTTGGGATATCTTTTGTCGCTTTTTTATAGTAAGACGGGGATCTAAATAGGCAGATTTAGTTAAACTATTAATTGGATAAACTTGAGCATTGATGTCCATGTAGTGATTATTTTTTGGAGTTAGAATGCCTAGACGATGGAGATATTTTTGATAATTATTTTGATAATCGGAATTATTGGTCATGAGTCGGGAAAGATAGTATAAAAAATCGCGATGTTCGAGATAAGGATTGGTGGCTTGATAATTTTTGGGGGTGAATTTTTGGAGTAGTTTTTCTGACTTTATAGGAAAACCGGAAATAATGTTTTTGAGAGAATGTGAATTGCTACTGACAAAATATAGACGAGATTGAGATAAATCTCGTTTGCAAAAACATTCGTTGGTTAGAGAGATCCACCATTGTTGGGTACTTTTGGTGTAGTCTATCCAGTTTCCGGCTAAAAGACGAAGACGAAGATCACGAGGAGCCTTGTAAACACGTTTGAGGCGGAGGCGCCAGTGACGACCGAGGGCGATAACAATTTTATCCCAATCTGAGGGAGAAAGTTGAGTTAAATTGAGTATTTCTTTAGATTTGAGAGCATTTTTAAAATCTTCGAATTTTGGATAAGCGGTAGTGACTAGATTGTGGAACTTGTTCCACTCGATTTGATAAGCAATGGCTAAATTTACCAAATCATCAATGTCACTTACAGAACTAATAAAAGAGGCCATTTGGCCTGTTTTAGGATTAAAAAAATAGCTACGACGACGGGCTTTAGC
>JAGOPG010000010.1 GCA_017992115.1 Candidatus Shapirobacteria bacterium
AACTCCTACTAAAATACTAGGAGTTTATGTTGGAGTTAAAAAATGTTTCTCTTCAAAAGGAAGGGGTAAAAATCTTAGATAAGATTAACCTGAAATTAGAGAAAAATAAATTTTATGTGATGACCGGTCCTAATGGTGGCGGGAAATCGACTTTGGCAAAAGTAATTATGGGAATAGAAAAAGCGAGTGAAGGAGAAATATTTTTTTTGGGTAAAAAAATAGATAAAAAGACAGTTAATGAGAGGGCGGATCTGGGAATAGGTTTTGCTTTTCAACAACCGGTTAAATTCAAAGGCATAAAAGTGGAAAGATTGCTTGGATTAGCTTCAAAGAGTAAGAAAAATAACTATTATAGAATATTGGCAAAGGTAGGTTTATGTCCAAAGGACTATAGGGAAAGGGAAGTAAATGGATCACTTTCGGGAGGAGAGTTAAAGAGAATTGAAATAGCTACAGTACTTTTGAGGAAACCCAAATTTGCCATTTTTGATGAACCGGAGGCGGGGATAGATTTGTGGAGTTTTAAAAATTTGACTGAAATTTTTAAAAATTTACAAGAAACTTATCAGGGGACAATATTGGTAATTTCCCATCAAGAAAAGATTTTAGAAATGGCTGATGAGGTTTTATTGGTAAAAAAGGGGAAAATAGAAAAAATTGCTAAGGATAAAATAAGGACACTGTTATTTATAAAAGATTGTCAGGGAGGTTGTCATGATGAATAAACTTGAAAAAAAACTTTTACGAAAAATAAATGATTCGAAAATGGAAGGGGCGATAAATATTCGTAAAAATGGCAAATTATGGAAGAGGAAAAATACCAGATATGTAACTATAAAAGACCGGAAGGATGGAATGGGAATTGAAATTTATGTAAAAGCAGAGGCACCATTTGCATTAGTAGATATACCGGTATTGTTGACAGAAAGTGGTTTAAAAGACAGAGTTTACAACGATTTTTTTATTGGCAAGGGGGCGAAAGTGATGATTTATGCTGGATGTGGGATCAATAATTGTGGTCAAAAAGACTCGTTACATCATGGTATTCATCGCTTTTTATTGGGAGAGGACTCATCAGTTAAATACATTGAAAAACACTACGGAGAAGGAATAGGGGAAGGAAAAAGAGAAATAAATCCGATTACGGAAGTAGTTTTGGAAAAGAATGCCAAAATGGAAATTGAGACCGCTCAAATAAAAGGGGTTGATGATACATTTCGAGTTACAAAAGCAATATTAAAAAACAATTCGAGTTTAATAATTAATGAAAAGATTATGACTGAAGGGAAACAAAAGGCAACGACTGATTTTGAAGTAAAATTAAAAGGGAAAAATTCGAGTTGTAGGGTGACTTCCAGGGCAGTGGCGACAGAAAATTCAGAACAAAAATTTACATCTAATGTAGTGGGTAGCAATAAGTGTTTTGCCCATGTTGCCTGTGATTCGATTATTAAAGATAATGGCAAAATGGCGGCGATTCCCAAAATTAAAGCTAAACATAGTGACGCACAATTGGTACATGAAGCAACTATTGGTAAAATTGCTGGAGAGCAATTAGTCAAATTGATGAGTTTGGGGCTAAGTCAAAAGGAAGCGGAGGAAGAAATAATCAGAGGATTTTTGGAATGAGCCTGAAGTCAGACTTGAACTGACGACCTAGTGTTTACAAAACACTTGCTCTACCAACTGAGCTATTCAGGCGATGAGGTATATTATAGAATAACCCATGAAGAAAAAGAAAATTTTAGTGATGACTGACCATATGCCTTGGGGTCATAGGTCGATTGCCAAAGCTATTTATGCTTTTTTAAAAAGTAAAGAGAAATCAGAAAATTTTGAAGTCTATTATGCGGAAGCTAGGGCTAAAACAGGAATATATGGAGATATATATTTATTTTCATATCGTTATTTGCCAGCATCTAATAAAGTGGCCGGGTGGGTTAGCAACCGATCTATAGCAGGGAGGTTTGTTGATGAAATGGCCGAGGCTAATTTAAAGGAGCCTCAAAAAGTGATAAATAAGTTAAAACCCGATTTAGTAATTTCAACTTATTGGTTGCATACCCATTCTTTAGCAATATGGCGAGAGCGGGATAATTTGGATTTTAAATTATGGACGGTGGTGGCTGATCCTTGGTCGATAATGCCAGTTTCTTATCATAGGGGGGTGGATTTACATTTGGTGTATGATGAGAAAGGTGTTGAGATTGGTGTAAAAAAATGTGGCATAGATAGGGATAAAATATTAGTAACAGGTTGGTGGACAAGGCCAGAAATGTTTAAAAAACATAATCAAAAGCAGTTGAAAAAGAAGATGGGAATAGAGGAAAAAGTGCCGGTGGTTTTTGTGGGTGGAGGTAGTTTGGGGACCAATGCTATTACTCGATTGTTGCCAGCATTGATGATGGTAAAAAGAAAAACGGTTTTTATTTTTAATACAGGGACAGATAAAGTTGCTTTTAACTTGGTGAATGAGTATTTAAAAATGTTTAAAAAGATTGACAAAAAAGGATTAGTGAAAGTAAAAAATATGGGTTGGATAGATAATATGGATGAAGTTTTGGCGGTATCAGATATTGTTTTTGGAAAGGCTGGTCCAAATTTTTTATTTGATGTGGTAGCAGCAAATAAACCCTTTGTATCAATCACCCACATTGGTGGACAAGAGGACGGAAATGTAGATTTAATTCGTAAGAAAGGCTTGGGGTGGGTAAGAGAAAAGAGAACGCAAGCGGGAGATTTTCTTTTGAATTATTTAGATAATCCGAAGGAATATCAGAGAAAATTTAAAAAGACTATAATGGCCGAGGCGGCAAGAAATAAACGAAGTATGGAAATAATTCTAAAAAGGATAAAAAAGGAGATGGCTGAAAAAAAATAAGCCTGCCAAAAGTAGGGGCTTCGATAGTGGCTTTTCCACGCTAAAAAAACGTGGGGAGAACTAGTAACTAGAAGCGAAGCTACCAGCTACAAACATCCTCCTTTAAAATCGGATAGCTAGAAAAAACACCTTCTCAAAGACTGCTTCCAGCAGGCTATATAATTATAGCATGATAAACATTTCAAAAAAAGTTGAATATGGGGTGGTGTTAGTAAAATATTTATCGGTAAATAAGGATAAAAATGTCTCTTTAGGTGAGATAGCTGAGAGGCTAAACTTACCACCAAGATTTCTATCTCAAATAGCAGTTGGACTTAAAAAAGGAAAGATTTTGAAGTCTCACGAAGGGAAGAAAGGTGGCTACGTTTTGGAAAAGAATTGGGAGAAAAAAAGCATTTATGATTTAATAGTCGCGTTGGGGGAGGATAAAAAAATGGTAGAGTGTTTAGGTGAAAAAAAATGTCGTAGGAGTAATATTTGTAAGTTACGTTCTTTTTGGGAAAAAATTGACAAAAAGTGGTATTTAGAGTTAAAAAAAGTTAAGCTAAAAGAGATATGAGAGATAATATTAATAAAAATACCTTAATTTTAGAAATTATGGATAAATATCCTAAAATAGGCGAAATTTTGGTTACTAAATACGGGTTACATTGTATTGGTTGTGGAATGGCTCAGATGGAAACAATAGAGGATGGGGCTTTGGCACATGGGATGTCGGCGACGGAGATTAAAGAAATGCTTGAAGATTTAAATACTAAAATTAGTAAAGCAAATTTATCAAAAAAGAAAAAATAGGTTGGATTATCTTACTGAGAATTCCACTAAGAAGTAAAAGAATAATAAAAAGGTAGCTATAACGATTAAAAGTAGATTCAATTTTGGCAGCTTCGTCGACGGGTAAAAGGTTTAAAAGAATTTTTGAACCATCAAGAGGCGGGATAGGGATAAGATTAAAAATGCCTAAATATAGACTGACTGTACTAATAATGAAAGTAATTTGACTGGGAAAAAGTGAAGCTAAAAAGGCGAGAAGAAAATTACTAAAGGGTCCGGCTAAAGAAACAATTATTTCTCCCTGACGGGGATTTTTAAAATTATAAGGATCAATAGGGGTAGGTTTGGCCCAACCAATGACAGGAAAACCACTGAAAGCGCCAAAGAGAGGTAGAAGGATGGTGCCGATAGGATCGATGTGGGCCATGGGATTGAGAGAAAGACGACCATAGGCTCTGGGGGTAGGGTCACCAAGTTTATCTGCAACCAAGGCATGAAAAAATTCATGAATGGTAATTGAGATAATTACAGCTAGAAATGAGATTAAAAGATTAATTGCCATATTTAAAAAAAGTTAAAGCTTTGGTATATTATAGCCTATGAGAAAATGTAGTTTATGTGGTAAGGGAACCAGTATTGGTCGTAACCGTTCCCACGCTCAAAATAGAACCAGTCGGACTTTCAAGGCGAATATCCAAAAAGTATCGATTGGAAACGGAGAAGAAAAAATCAGTGGAGTTTTTTGTAGCCGATGCTTGAAAAAAATCCGTGGCGAAATTAAAAAAACTGATAATAAGGATTGATTTTTGACCAAATAGTTTTTGTTTTACCTTCTATTTGAACTTCTTCAGGTACAAATTGATTATTTAATATTTTGCCGGAAAAAATTTTTATTTTATAAATATTTCCTTGATGATTTTTTACTTTTGACCAAGCAATGGGGAAAGGGTTTAGGCCACGGACAAAAGCATCGATTTTTGTGGCTGGTTGTTGCCAGTCGATTTCAGCTTTTTCTTTGGAAATTTTTGGAAAATAACTTTTTTTAGAGTGATCTTGGGGAGTAAGTTTTTGGGGGTGAAGGGAATAACTATTGAGAATTTTTTCTAGGTTGTCAGTTGCCAGAGAAAAGGCACGATCATAGAAAGTTTTTGCGGTATCAGTGGGAAGTATTTTTAGAGGTAAAGATGAAATAATCGGTCCATGGTCAGGGAGAAGATCAATTTGAAAAAAGGTTACTGCTGATTCATTTTCACCATTGATAATTTGCCAAGGACCGGGGGTGGCTCCACGATATTTGGGTAAAGGAGAAGGATGAATATTGACTATTTTTAAAGGAAAAAGGTTTATAGTTTTTTCGTCAAAGAAAGGTGGGCCAAAAGCGACACAGAGACCGAGATCGGCTTTATAATCTTCAATCTTCAATCTACAATCTTCACTAAAGTTTTCGATTTGGATGAGGGGAAGATGGTTTTTTTGGCAAAATTCGGCCACAGGATTGGGAGTAATTTTTTGGTCACGACCAAAAGTCTTATCAGTTTTGGTCACTACGAGGGGTACAGAAAATTTTTTTAAGCTCAATAATTTTTTTAAAACGGGTAAGGAATAGTTTGAGGCCCCAAAAAAGACAACTTTAATCATAAGGGAATTATACGAAATTCTGGTAAAATAGGCTATGAAAGGAGTAGTAATGTTTCCGGACAAAGTTTTGAGAAAAAAAATTGAACCAGTAAAAAAAATAGATAAAAAAACTTTAAGGGAAATAGAAGAATTAAAAAAAATTTTACAAGAAAGTGAAAACGGGGCTGGATTGGCGGCACCTCAAATTGGAGTGAACAAAAGTTTTTTTGGGATAAAAGAAAAAGGGGGGGTGAGGATGTTGATTAATCCTAAATTAATCGCGGTGTATGGAGAAAAAGTTTACCCTAAAATGGTAGATAATGAGGGGAAGGAGAGCGATTTTTTGGAAGGTTGTTTGTCTTTTCCCGATCTGTTTGGAACAGTAAAAAGATATTTGAAAATTGAGGCAGAATGGGAAGAAGTAAGGAATAGTAAATTAGAAAGTAGGAACAAGACAATGGTGGGTTTTGAGGCAATTTTGTGGCAGCACGAATATGATCATCTATTGGGAATATTGTTTGTTGATCATATCAAAGAGGATGGAGGAAAATTGTACTTATGGAAAGGAGAGGAAAAGAAAAAAATTAGTATAGATGAGGTGTTAAAAAAAGAAAAATAGCTTATTTCATCTTTTCCAAATATTCTTTTGCTTCGTCACTGGTGGGGGCATATTTTAGAACGATTTCAAAATATTTTTTGGCGTTGGAATAGTCTTTTTTGTCAAAATATATTTTTCCTAAATCAAGGGCAGAATAATCGTCGTTGGCTTTTAAGTCGAGAGCTTTTTTATAATTTTTTATAGCTATTTCCTCTTCTCCGGCGGCGGCATAAAAACGGCCTAAAAGGTAAAAAGTTTTGGCATCGGTAGGGGCCAAAAGGCTGTTTTTTTCAAGGGCTTCAAGAGCGTAAATAAATAATTTTGGGTCAGAAACTGAAAGTTGAGCATATACCTGTGCCCTTTCTTTCCATAAATTAGTTGAAGCAGGGCAAAGGTTAATTGCTAAATCGGAAGCTCTTTGAGCCTCAATAATTTTGTTTTGAGAGGCGTAAATACTGGAAGCAAGTCCATGGTAGATAGCTTCTTTTGGTCGGGCAGAAATGGCTTTTTGAATATAAATCTCGGCTTGGGGATAAAGTTGGTGGGAAGAATATTTTTGAGCGTAATTATAGTTTATATCGGCTAAGAAAAAACTGAAGATTTTAGAAATAAGAAATAAGAAACAAAGAACAAGAGGAAGAAAAAGAAGAGGCGGGGATGATTTGTTGATAACATTTTTGTGCTTTGGGATGGGCTGGGCTAAAGCTGGAAGGAGAAAAAAATATAGAGAGCTAACTACTACCGAAAAACCAGCAAAGTTGGTAATCAAAATAGAAATTAAAGAAGCTAGTAGAGCGGGGGACGAGAAACAAGAAATTAGAAAAGAAAGAATCAGAAATAAATAAGATAAAAAACCAAAGGCACCGGTAGTGGCAAGATAATTTAAATATTCATTGTGGGCTTTGTTGTAAAGAAAGTCCCATTCAGAAGTGAGATTATGAGAAGCGGGTCTGGTCCAGTAATAGGAATATGCAAATGTTTCTGGACCAGTTCCCAAAAGTGGGAATTGACGCCAAAGATCTACAGCCCCGGTCCAAACGATTTTCCTAATATCTTCACTGGGAGTGATATTTAAAGTATCATTTTGATATGTTGATTGAGGAATATTAGATGGGAAAATCGTATCTTTGATAGGGTTTGAGATAATTAGAGAAGTAGATAAGAAGATGAGTAGAGGAATAGTAAGATTTTTGAAATTAGTTTTTTGAAAAATTTTAATAATAAAATAAATTGCCAGAGAAATAATGGCGGCAATGATACCAGATTTTGATTTGGTAAAAAGAAGACAAAGATAGTAAATAGTAAATAGTAAATTGTAAATTGTAAATTTAACTTTCGATTTTGATTTTAGAAATCTATCTACGGCGAAGGGGAGGAGGATACATAGATAGGCGGCGAGCCAATTTGGTTGACCGAAGGAAGAAAAAACTCGAGTTTGAACATCTTGAACCCAGCGGTTTTTATCAATACCAAAGTGCTGAAGAATACCATAAAGTGCAACTAAGGCTCCAGAAAGAAGAGAGAAGGTAATGATTTTTTGTTTAAATTTAGGAGTAATGTAAACCGATAGGATGAGAAACAAAATAAGATATGCAGTTAAGGATAGAAGTCCACCATTGAGACGAGAGTAATAGCCAAAAACGGAAGTATGAATATCGGCAGAAAAAAAAGTTGATAAAAGTTGAGTAGAGTAAAAGATTAAAAAAGGGACTGTGAACTTGTTTTTTGAAAGAAGAGGAACTTTGCCTTTTAGCCAATTTAAAAGATGAAAAAAGAGAATAGTGGCAGTGGATAGATAAACGAAATACATTTTTGGAACTTCAAAAAGTTCTGAGGTCAGTGAGGTAAAAGTAAGAGGAGTAGCGAAAAATAGTAGTAAATAGATTGCTTCAATGATAGTGGCCATCTATTTATTTTAACAGTAATTGTTATACTCAATAAATGAAATGGAGAAGTGATTTTATGGCGAATTTTTATTGGCAGATTGGAGTGGATTTAGGCAGTAGTAATATTCGAATTTATCTTAAAGATAAGGGGATAGTTGTAGATGACGCTTCAATGGTGGCCAGACTGAAAAAAAAGAAAAATGGACAAAGAAAAATTTTGGTATATGGTCAGGGAGCAAAAGAGATGATAAATCGGGAGCCAAAACAAATTGAAGTAATAGAACCAATTAAACGAGGTGCGGTGGCGGATATGGAAACGGCTGAAGACTTAGTAGCTTATTTTATGAAAATGGTTACTGATATTGCCAGTAAATACCCTAAATTTTTAAAAGCTAGAGTAGTGGTAGGAGTACCGGGTACAATCACTAAAGTGCAGATGAGAGCTTTTAAGGGTATTTTTCGGCAGTTGGGAGTGTCCAAAATTGTATTATTGGAATCTTCTGTGTTGGGAGTATTGGGGAGTGGTTACAAATTGGAAGAAAGTGGAGGGGTGTTGTTTTTAGATATTGGAGGTGGCAAAAGCGAAGTATCTTTGGTTTCTATGGGAGGAGTGGTTTTAAGTCGAGGATTAGAAATAGGAGGAAACGATTTTGATGAATCAATTGTCAACTATGTCAAAATGAAATATGGATTGTTAATTGGTAAGAATACGGCTGAGAAGGTGAAAATTAATATGGGTGGAGTAATTAGAGGGAGAGATCTGGAAAATAATTTGCCAAAAAGTATTCGCCTAAGCTCTGAAGAAATTTATGAAGCGGTAGCCATGAAAGTAAAAAGAATCGTAGGGTTGGTTAAATTAATTTTAGATGAAATGCCAACAGAAATGACGGATGATGTTTTGAAAAAAGGAGTGGTAATGGCCGGAGGTGGATCTCAATTTAGGGGTATTGATAAAGCCATTGAAGAAGAGCTAAAAATTAATGCGATGATAATTAAAAATCCTGATTATGCAGTGGTGCAAGGAATTGGGGAACTGATGGAAAATAAAGAATGGATGGAAAAAAGTAGGTTAGTATCAGAGTTGGTGTAAATATGAAATATTGGTGGTTGAGGGGACTATTAATTTTTAGTTTTTCCCTAATTTTAGTAAATGTGTTGAAACTGAATGTTATTAAAGGAACTTATTATCGAGATTTAGCTCAAAATAATAGGCTGACAAAAATTGTCTTGCCGGCAGAGAGGGGAGAAATTTTCGATCGAAAAGGTAGATTGGTGGCGACCAATGAAAAAGTGGGTGATGATTTAAAACGTTTTTATCCATATGGTGCGGCGATGTCTAACATTACTGGTTATTTGGGGGCGGTAAACGAGGAAGAATTGAAAAGTGGTAAGTGTGGTCGAAGTTTGAGGAGTACAAATATGGTGGGGAGGGCAGGAATTGAGTCAGTTATGGATTGTCAATTAATAGGGAAAGATGGTTATCGACTGGTGGAGAGTGATGCTAAGGGTAGGGAGGTGCGAGATTTAGGGGTGATGGAGAGTGAAAAAGGAAGGGATATAAACTTAAGTTTAGATGCGTATTGGCAAGAAAGAGTTTATAAGTTAATAGATGGGAAAAAAGCGGCAGTAGTAATAAGCGAGGTAGGAACGGGGAAAATACTAGTTTTGGTTAGTTCTCCGGGTTATGACGCAAATAATTTTAATTATAGTTATGATTTGACAACTATCAGAAGTTATCTGGAAGATAGTCAGAATTTACCAATGATGAATCGGGTAATTTCGGGAAAATATAGTCCCGGGAGTGTCTATAAAATTGTGGTAGCAACAGGGGGATTAGAAGAGAAAGTAATAGATGAAAACAGTACTTTTGAAGATACAGGAGTAATAAAAATAGGAGAATATGAATTTAAAAATTGGTTATGGTCCAAAAGAGGAGGGACTGATGGCATGGTAAATGTGGTTAAGGGATTGCAAAGATCGAATGATATATTTTTCTATCGTCTGGGAGAGGAGATGGGGGTGGATAGAATATATGATTGGTCGATTAAATTTGGTTTGGGTAGTACTAGTGGTATAGAGTTGCCGGGAG
This sequence comes from Candidatus Shapirobacteria bacterium, assembly GCA_017992115.1. GTDB lineage: Bacteria > Patescibacteriota > Microgenomatia > UBA12405 > UBA12405 > UBA12158. The sequence goes on from JAGOPG010000010.1 coordinate 9,846, forward strand.
AGGTGGCTGGTTTAGTACCAAATGATGGGTGGAAGAGAGAAAATATGGGAGAAAGGTGGTATTTGGGTGATACTTATCATTTATCGATAGGTCAGGGAAATTTAACAGTGACTCCTTTACAGATTAATGGAGTGACTAATATTATCGCTTCAAGGGGTTTGAAATGTACTCCAAGTGTTTTGAAGGATGCGAAAAATGAATGTAAGGATTTAAAAATTAGTAGCAAAACATTGGATCTGGTAACAGAAGGGATGAAAGCCGCTTGCAAAAGTGGTGGTACGGCTTGGCCACTGTTTAATTTTAAAACTCCAATTGCGTGTAAAACAGGAACAGCGGAATTGGGAGATGGTAGTAAGGAAACCCATGCCTGGCTAACAGCTTTTGCTCCAGCAGACAGTCCTCAGATAAGTATTACGGTGTTAATGGAGAGAGGTGGGGAGGGTAGTGATGTGGCGGCACCAATTGTGGGAGATATTTTAAAAGAATGGTTTAATGAGTCGGAGACCGTAGTACCTAGATATAAAGATAGTCAAATAATTAGCGAATGAAAATTGCTATCGTGGGAAGTCGAAAAATGAGTTTTTATGGGAAAACGGTTATAGATCAATTATTAACCAAGAATTTTGAATTGGGAAACAACAATTTGGAGATAGCTACACTTAAGGTAGCGGGATGCAATAATGAAGTGGTGAGGATGTGTCAAAAACTTAAATTAAAGATAAAAGTATTTGAAGGAAAAAATTTTCAAAAATTAAATGAACAAATTGCAAATTATGCTGATGTATTGATTGTGATTGAAGGTGGTAAAAGGAGTGGTACATTACTTTTAGCCCAAAGATTTATAGAAAAAGGAAAGGAGGTTTGGGCGGTACCAGGAAAAATAACGGATGAAAACAGTTGGACTTCAAATTGGTTGATAGCTCAGGGGGCAAGACCGTTGATAGAAATGGAAATGCTACAATAAGCAATCATGAATGTTGTAGACTGTATTTTATGAAAAAACTATTGATAGTAGAGTCACCAACTAAGGCTAGAACGATTTCAAAATATTTGGGGAAAGATTATGAAGTAATAGCTACCGTGGGTCATTTTCGAGATTTACCTCAAAATAAAATGGGTGTAAATTTGAAGGATTTTGAAGTTGACTATGTGATTGATCCGAAAAAAAAAGAAGTAGTATCAAAATTAGCCAATTTATCACAAAAAGCGGATAAGGTGTATTTGGCGTCTGATCCGGATAGGGAAGGAGAGGCAATTGCTTGGCATGTGGAATGGTTATTGACTCAGGGTCAAAAAAATAAGATAAAGCCTGAAAAAATAGAGAGAGTTACCTTTCACGAAATTACCAAAGAGGCGGTGGAGGAAGCTTTGAAAAAAGCTGGTAAAATAGATTTAGATTTAGTTAATGCTCAACAGGGAAGAAGAGTACTTGATAGGGTGGTTGGTTATTCATTATCACCGATTTTATGGAAAAAAGTTCGCCGAGGTTTATCTGCCGGGAGGGTTCAATCAGTGGCAGTCAGGCTGATTTGTGAAAGGGAAAAGGAAATTGAGAATTTTTCTAAAGAAGAATATTTTAAAATTATTGCTGAATTTAAGAAGGGGCAAAAATTTGAAGCGGAATTAAACAAGATTCACGGGAAAAATTTTATTAGAACGCAGAAAATAAAGCTATTTGACGGAGATTATTCTTTTTCAAAGTCTTTGTTTACTCAAAAAAATGAAGCGGAGGAATATTTATCCAGCTTGGAAAAAGAGTTTATAGTAGAAAAGGTTGATAACCGGGAAATGAAGAGAAGCCCTTTGCCCCCTTTTACGACTTCTAAATTACAGCAAACAGCTGCTAGACGTTTTGGTTGGTCAGGAAAACAAACCATGAATTTGGCTCAGAGATTATATGAGCAGGGTTTAATAACTTATCATCGGACCGATTCGGTTTTTTTATCCGATAAAGCAATAGGACAGTTTCGAGAATTCATTATTAAAGAATACGGTGAAAATTATGTAGCCGAAAAAGTTCGGTTGTTTAAAAACAAATCGAAAAATGCTCAAGAGGCGCATGAGGCAATCAGACCGACCAAGGTGGAACTGAGAGAACCAAGTTCGCTTGACGCTAAAGAATTAAGGTTATATGAATTAATTTGGCAACGAGCAGTTGCTACTCAAGCAGCCAGTGCCAGATTGATGAGTAGTAGTGTTGAAATGAGTAATAGAGATGCTTTGTTTAAAAGCCATGGTTTACGAGTGCTTTTTGATGGTTTTTACCGTGTTACGCAAGAAAAGCATGAGGATCAGTTATTGCCCGAATTAAATGTAGGGGAAAAATTGACAACAACGAAAATTGATTTAGAGGAAAATGAAACTAATCCACCACCTCGCTATACAGATGCTTCGCTAGTAGCTTCGTTGGAAAAACAAGGAATTGGCAGGCCATCGACTTATGCGCCGATTATTTCTGTGATTATTGCTAGACAATATGTGGAGAGGGAAGAAGGAAAATTTGTACCGACAGCGTTGGGAAAGGCGACTAATGAATTTTTGACTAAAAATTTTCCTCAGGTATTGTCTTTACCTTTTACGGCAGATATGGAAAATAATTTGGATAAAATTGCAGTGGGAAAGGAAAAATGGGAAAAAATGCTCGCTGGTTTTTGGAAAAAGTTTGAAGCAAATTTAAAATTGGTTGATGCCAAGGCGGAAAGGGTTCGGATAGAAACAGAAAAAACAGGGCAAAAATGTCCGGAATGCAAAGAGGGTGAATTGGTGATTAGGGTGGGGAAGTACGGTAAATTTGTATCATGCAGTCGTTTCCCGGATTGTAAATATACGGCTCAGTATTATGAGCCAGCAGGATTTAAGTGTCCAACTTGCGGTAAGGAAGGGGTAGTTAAGCGAACTAGGGCTGGGAAGAAATTCTACGGTTGTAGCGATTACCCTAATTGCAAGTGGGCTAGTTGGAAGAAGCCTTGAAAAATCCACCCTGACCCTCCTTTGAAGAAAGGAGGGAGAAAAAATAATTAGATAATATTACGTGTTTTTATTTCAGTCTGAGGATTAAAAGCTTTGAGAGATTCGTCTTGAAGGATATTTACTCTACCGGTAGCTTCAACTTTATAAAAAAATTTTGGTTGTTTTTCGGTCATTTTTGTTTGTGAACTATTAACTGAGAATAGAAGCGATAAAGTCAAGCTGTTTATCGGTGGCTTGAGTTAAGGCTCTGTCTTTAGGATTGAGACGGGGGAGAATTCTAGCGTCGATAAAATTTTGCCTAATTTCAGGCATCCGGGCTAGATTTTCTGTCCTATATCCTATAGTTTCTCGATTCATTGATTTCTATAAAAAATGTATAACTAATATAAATATAGGATAGTCTTATAATAGTTGTCAAGTGGCAAATTGAAGCAAAAAATATCTTTGCTATAATTTTAACTATGTCTATAGATAGAATATATAGTGAAGCTGGAATGTTCCCATCTGAAAACAGTAACTTTAAATTGAATCCAAGCAAAGAAGAACTGCAAAAGGCAATTATAGAGGCTAAGTCGAGTAGTGGAAATATGATAATGGAAGTAGGCCCGGGAGAAAGTTTAGGAGTTGAAGTGAAAAAGGGGGATGTTTATATTGGAATAGAACCATATTCTAGGAGTAAAAAATTGAGAGATAAGGTAAATAGAGCTCATCCGCAGTCTAAGGTGTTTTTGGTAGAAAATAATTATACTTTGCCTGATTTTGAACCTAGTTTGGTGTTATCGGTGGCCCCAAATCCAAACGATATTGAAAACGGAATGTTGTATGACTATGAGTCTTTTTTAAAGAAATCTAAGGCTATAGTAATAGCTTTAGATACAAGGACGGTGGAGGCTAACACAGGCTCAGGAGTAAGAGGTTTAGTTAAAAAAATAAAATCAGATTTCCGAGAAATGGGAATAAGAGATTTTCATGCAGTAAGACACTTTGGGACAAATTTATCTGGTTTAATGGATGATTTAGGGATGGAGGATTATCGATGCAGTTTGGAATCTTCGGCAGATATCGGCAATGAAGCGGTAATAATCTATTCGAGTAGATTTTGACGATTATTTAAAATAGAATCTGGATTGGTTCCTGAGGCTTTGCAGTATTCGATATCTCTACGTAGGATTGCGAGGGCACTTTGTTCAAAATAAAGAGGCCATGATTTTTCAGAAACATCGAAATCTTCCCATGAGAATCCTAACCGATTTAGAGGTGTGGTTATGTTTTCTAACTCTTTTGGGTGTTGAAGTTCTAAATTATCTAAAAATGTATTAAGAGGTTGTGGATTATTGAAATAGACCCGTTGAACCATGGCTTCTGTAGCTTTGGCGATTACTTCTGGATTAAACTTTTTCTCTAGATTATTAATCAATTAAGTGTATAGTAACATAAAATTATAGGATTTAAAAGTTTTTAGGGGTTAATTTTCTTTCCCCAGCGTTCCTGAGAAGTACGGATTACTTTGTTACGGCCCTGATTTTTGCATGCCAAAGGGGGGAGAGTGGTGGCGTAAAAAGGGTTTTGAGTTTCGGAATCTATACTGAGCTTGCAAACAACTTGATATTTGCCAATTTTTACTAAATCTTCGGCTGGAAATTTAGGACCGAATTCCTTTTGGAGAATATAAGCATCCTGATTGCCGACAACAAAGGAAATAAGAGATCCGACGTTGCCGAAAATAGCATCTTGGATGGTTCGGTCGAGTTGAGCCATATATTGATTGGCGACAATTAGATTTAACTTAAATTTACGGGCTTCAGAGAGAATTTTTATAAAGGCCTCAGTGGCGAAATTTTGAAATTCGTCGACATAGAGGTAGAAATCAGAACGTTCGTCTTGACTTTGGAAAACCCGATTCATGGCGGAAAGTTGAATTTGAGTAATAAGCATGGCTCCTAAAAGAGCGGAATTATCTTCACCAAGTTTTCCGGTGCTTAAGTCGGCAATGAGAATTTTCTTTTGATTCATTATTTCTTCGATTCTTATTTTGGATTTGGGGTGTGCGATGGTGTTTCTAATCTTGGTAGAGGAAATAAATTGTCCAACTTTGTTGAGAATTGGAGAAATGGCTTCTTGTTGGAATTTATCGTCCATGCGGTCGAATTCATTTTTCCAAAAGTTTATCAATGTTTGGTTTTTTAGTTGAGCAACGACTTTTTGACGGTAACTTTTATTGGTTAGAATAGCCACAATATCGGCTAAATTAGAACCGGGAGTGTTTACTAGAGTTAATACGGCGTTTCTTAGAATGTGTTCAAGGCGAGGTCCCCAGGAAACATTTCCATAAAGTTTTTTAAAAATGGAAATAACTCCGGAGGCAACTAGTTCCCGCTGAGATTCGTTTTCAGTCTCCAGTACATTGAGGGGATAAACATATTCGGGATCGGCTGGATTGAAATAACAGACATCGTTAATTCTATTCGAAGGAATATAGTCGAGAATAGTATTACACAAATCACCGTGAGGATCGATAATAGCGACTCCTCGACCTTTTCGAATGTCATCAATGGCCATATTGGCAATGAGAGTGGTTTTACCGGTACCTGATTTACCGATAATATAAGTGTGGCGTCGACGGTCTTCACCTTCTTTAATACCAAAAATTGTGTCTTGGTTATGAAATTCAGTTCTGGCAAAAAAGGTAATTTTTTCTTTTTCCTCATCTGAAAGACCGGTGGCTACAGGCAAATTTTCGGGAGGGTCGGCAAAAAGATTTTTGCCCCAAGCGATATTAGGAAGTTTTGTTTGAAGAGTAGGAAAATGCCAAAGAGCAGAGAGTTCTTCGACATTGAGAATTTGATTGGCAAGTGAACTTTTGAATTCACGGTTAAAAATGCTTTTGCGGAGACTATTTTTTGAGAAAAGAGAGGGAGGAGAATTTTTTAGAAGATTACCTCTAGGATTGGTATAAATTCCAAAAGATGAAGTCATGGAATTGAGAAGATTGAGATTATTTGAGAGTAAATTTATTTGGGTTAATAGCCCAGGAAATTGAATTTTAGTTTCAAAAATGGCTTTGTCGGGATGAGCTTGACGAAAGCCTTTTTCTTTATCGACTAAAATTCCATTTTGAATAGTGGAGACTATGGGAGTTGTCCAGTTTTTGGGAGGAGAGGTGAGAAGAATTTGATAGAGGAAAAAATCGGAACCGGATTGGGAACGGGCGAGAGGGGAGAGAACGGAGGAAAGTGGATCAGTGTCGCGAAAATCACGGTTGGTTTTGATGGGATAGGAATAGGGACGAGATAAAGATAGTTGGCTTATGAATAAATTTTGTTTAAAATCCCCCTGTCCTTCGGATATCCCTCTTTGAGGAAAGAGGGATAAATCTAAATAGTCTTTAGATTCTTTGGTGATTGCTGTGGGATATTGGGCTAGAATTTGGGCACGGAAAAATTCGAAATTAATTTCGGGAATTACCACATAAAAATGAATTTGGCCATCTTTTAGGGTAATTTCTAGAGAAGTGATAGTAGACTTTTTTTTCAAAAGCCTGTTTAAAAATGAGATTTTACTCGTTTGGATAAAGTTGCTGAGAAGCGATGACATGGATTCGGGAGTGAATTCATTTTCTTGAGGTAGGCGGATTTCTAGTATTTTCCAAGCAGATTTAGATTCTGGCATAAGGATATTATATAGTAAAATTGCATTAAATCTCTCCTGGCTCCGCCGTTTCTCCCTTTGACAAGGGAGATATTGACATTATAGGATATTATGCTAAAATCTCTCTTATCTACGACTAAAGTAGAGTTAAAGCAATTCTACTTTTGGAAGTAGGCTGTACTTTAACAACCCGCAAAATACGCTGAATAGAACCCGGAAAGGGTAGGAAAAGATCGTATCTTTTCCGGGTTCTATTCTGAAAAGAGTAAATTCAAAACCCAGTTGAGGCCGTAATGAAGAAAAAAGAAAAAAATCATTGCTGTTATAGTTGTTTTTCCCCCGCGGGGGAAAAATACTTTTTTCAACTGAAGTTGAGAAAAGTATATTTTTGCTGTTATTCATGCTTACAAGCGTGGATAAAATCTCGAAATGAATATTTAGAAGGCCAAAAATGATACTCCATCAGCAACCGCCAAACCCGGATGAATGTATAAAACAGGAAGAAGGATGCTGTAAAACCTGCATTTTTTTTAAATCATGCCGGGAATATTACGAAAAAAGCATGAAGAAATATCAACCTACCGAAAAGACCGAAATCTTTTTCGGTAATCCGTTTGAGGATGAGTCCTACAGTCCTCAGACCAATTAGTGTGATTATTTGAAAACCAGGGTGGTGGCTTCGGATGTCGCGACAGGTCACCACCTTTTGGTTTTTTACTTTGGGTTTTAGTTTTTGTATTTTGCGGGTTGTTTTTTTATTTTTGAATTAATTTTGAGTTAGAAATTGATTTGGGTTAATATAAATATATGACAGAAAAACAACCACCCTTATTTGATGATTTA